>JANMEX010000507.1:0-12765 GCA_031377485.1 Phyllobacteriaceae bacterium | reverse complement strand
CCGCTCGCGGGCGAGGTTAAAGCTGCGGTGCCACTTTCCACGATCCGGGCCATGGCAAACAGCGCCGCAACAATGCGCTGGAGCGCATCTCGGTTGCGGTTGATGACCATTTGCCAGTCCATGGAGAGTGGTTTCCTGTATTCGAACAAAACAGGAACAGAAATACTACTCGCGGCATGGTTGTCAAGAGTGGTTGTAAAGATTTAGGATTATTTTCGGCCCCGGCGCTGCCCCAATATACCGCTCGATGGTTGGGAAAGATGGCGAGTGGGATGGTCCCCGACAGCAGGGCTTCACTTGATCGTCCGGCTGTGAGACAAACATGCACACCACTATCAAGGCACGCCAAATGACACTGACCGGATTTCTTGCCTATTCCGCCGCGCTTGCAGTGGCTGTTGCTGTGCCTGGACCCGGCATTGTCGCGATGGTGGCGCGCGGACTTGGCTCCGGCTTTCGCGCGACTTTGCCAATGGCGATCGGGATTGCGCTCGGTGATCTGGTCTATCTGACCGCAGCGGTCATGGGGCTTGCATTCATTGCCAAGTCTTTTGGTCTGATGTTCATCGCATTCAAATACGCGGGCGCGGCCTATCTGCTCTATCTTGCATTCAAATTCTGGACCGCTGGCGTAGGAATTGAAAAGGTCGAAGCACGACGTGCGGAAGGGCCAGTGGCGTCATTTATGTCTGGCCTTATGGTGACGCTTGGCAATCCGAAAGTTATGGTATTTTACCTTGCCATTCTTCCGGCAATTGTTGATTTGTCGACTGTGACCTTCAACGACTATTTGATCCTGATGGTTCTCACGCTGGCAATATTGATGATGATTTTGTTGCCTTATTTGGCACTGGCCACCAAAACCCGCACACTGTTGCAAACGCCCGTGGCGCTGAAACGGCTGAGCCGAATTGCCGCCGGATTTATTGGCGCGGCGGCCGTGGCAATTGCGGCCCGTGCTTAAGTAGAATATTTTTCTAAAATACTCGTTGGAGGAATGAAATTCCAGTCGAGCTGCTGTTTGGTTCGGTTTGCATCTCGTCTTTTGCGCACTTCACGCTAAGCTGCCGGCAAAACTGAAGGGAGACAGTCTATGTCCGAAACGAAAAAGCCCGGCCGTGGCCGCATCTATGATTCCATCATTGACACCATCGGCGACACCCCGCTGGTGCGGCTCGACAAGTTTGCCAAGGAAAAAGGTATTGTGGCAAACCTTGTGGCAAAGCTCGAATTCTTCAACCCGATTGCCTCAGTAAAAGACCGCATTGGCGTGGCGATGATCGAGAGCCTGGAAAAACAGGGCAAGATTACTGCCGGCAAGACGACACTGATCGAGCCGACTTCCGGCAACACAGGTATCGCACTGGCATTCGCTGCCGCAGCCAAGGGCTATCGGCTGATCCTGACCATGCCGGAAACCATGTCCATTGAGCGGCGCAAGATGCTGAAGCTCCTTGGCGCTGAATTGGTGCTGACAGAAGGGCCAAAGGGCATGAAGGGCGCTATTGCCCGGGCGCAGGAACTGGCGGCCGAAATTGCCGATTCTGTGATCCCGCAACAGTTTGAAAATCCGGCCAATCCGGAAATCCACCGCAGGACCACAGCAGAAGAAATCTGGAATGATACCAATGGCGGGGTGGATATTTTCATCTCCGGCATCGGCACCGGCGGCACGATCACCGGCGTTGGCCAGGTGTTGAAGGCCCGCAAGCCCGGCTTGCAAGTGATCGCTGTTGAGCCGGAAGCGTCACCAATCCTATCCGGCGGTGCCCCCGGCCCGCATAAGATACAGGGTATTGGCGCAGGCTTCGCCCCGGCAATTCTCGACACGAAAATCTATGATGAGGTCGTTCAGGTTTCGAACGACGATTCATTTGCCAACGCCCGTCTTGTTGCACGCCTTGAAGGCGTACCGGTTGGCATTTCATCCGGTGCCGCGCTGACCGCAGCGATCAAGGTCGGATCGCGCCCGCAAAACAAGGGCAAGACCATGGTTGTGATCATTCCGTCATTTGCTGAACGCTATTTGTCGACGGCACTGTTCGACGGGCTCGATGGCTGAATATTCCGGAAATTTCCTGTAGAAAAGGGGCGACGAATCCGCCCCTTTTTTACCCATTTTAGTTGCACTTTTGATGCCGAACGAATGCCACGCAGTGGTCAGGCGTTGCCGATCAGCACACCGGCTGCAAAAACCAGCGCTCCGCCCAGCATGACTTGCATGGCCGCGCGCAGCCATGGGGTCTCCATGTAGCGGTTCTGGATCCATGTGATTGTGAACAATTCGATCACAACGACAACGGCCGCAATGCTTGTTGCAGTCCAGAAATGCGGAATGAGATAGGGCAGCGCGTGGCCAAGGCCGCCAATTGCCGTCATGATGCCTGATGCCAAGCCGCGCTTGAGCGGCGAGCCGCGTCCGGAAATCTTGCCGTCATCATGGGCTGCTTCTGTGAAGCCCATCGAGATGCCCGCACCGACTGAAGCGGACAGGCCGACCAGAAAGGTTGTCCATGTGTTTTGCGTTGCAAAGGCGGTGGCAAAGATCGGGGCCAGCGTTGAGACAGAGCCATCCATCAGACCTGCGAGTCCGGGCTGAACGTAAGTCAGGATGAACTGGCGGCGCTCGGTCTCGGCTTCTTCGACCTTGGCATCGCCGTTGACATGCTTCATGCCAAGCTTCTTGGCGAGCGAAACATGGCCCTGTTCGGCGATGGCCAGATCACCCAACAGCTTGCGTGTCGATGCATCTTTCGTCCGCTGCGCGGCCTCAATGTAGAAGCGCTGTGCGCCGCGCTCCATTTGCTCCGCAGAATCGCGTACTTTTTCAATGCCAAGCGGCCGGACCAACCAGTCTGGCTTGCGCTCGAAATAGCCGCGCACATGGTCGCGGCGAATAAGCGGAATGGACTCACCAAAACGCTTCTGGTGTAAAGCGATCAATCGATTGCGATGACCGTGCTCCTCCTCCGCCATGTCTTCGAAAACTTTCGCAGACTGCGGATATTGCTCACGCAGACCGTCGGCATAAGCAAGATAGATGCGCGCGTCATCTTCCTCCGAAGAGATGGCCAGAGCCAGAACTTCCTGTTCTGACAAATCATCAAACGAACGTTTGGCAGGGCCGAAAAAACGGGAAACCATGATCAATCCTTCTTTGGAATGATTCAAAACTAGAACAGCGGGTTTGATTGGTCAATGATCGGCGATGCGACCGATTGACCTCTCTATCACAATGCTCAGGCCCAATGCTCAGTCCCAATAATCAGTCCAAGGTGCGTTTGAAGCGAAGCAGCGCAAACCCGCCATAGATAAAGACAAACAACAACAGGATCGCGGTTTCCTCGGCAATCGCCGGCCACTCTGCGCCCTTGAGCATGACAGCACGCACGATGCGCAGGAAATGCGTGAGCGGAAAAATCTCGCCAAGCGACTGTGCCCAGCCCGGCATGCCGCGGAATGGAAACATGAAACCGGACAGCATCAGTGATGGCAGAAAGAAAAAGAACGTCAATTGCATCGCCTGCATCTGGGTCTCGGATACAGTCGAAATCGTGTAGCCGAGCAGCACCAGCGCAAACACGAACAGGATGATAACGCCAAGCAGCATCGGCAGCGAGCCAGCGAATGGCACGTGGAACAACAGTTTTGCCGCCGCCAGAACCACGACCACCTGCACCGCGCCGACCGCCAGATAGGGCAATACTTTGCCGAGCATGATCTCAAGCGGATTGGCGGGCATGGCGAGGAGATTTTCCATGGTGCCGCGTTCGGTCTCGCGCGTCAGCGCCATGCCGGTCATCATAACCATGGTCATTTGCAAGATGACACCAAGCAGCCCCGGCACAATGTTATATTGCGACACGCCCTCAGGATTGTAGCGCCGGTGCACCACCACATCGAGCGCGCCCTTGGCCAAAGCGCCGGAGACATATTGCGTGCCGCGCTCGCGGTTGAGCGCTGTTGCGGCGACCGAACCGAGCGTAGAAATCGCGCCGGAAGCCACCGCCGGATCGGTGGCATCAGCCTCGATCAGGATTTGCGGATGGTCATTGCGCAAAATGCGCTCGGAAAAATCGGACGGAATGGTCACGACAAAGGCCACCTCGCCCTTGGCGATCAGGCTTTCCGCCTCGGCGGCGCTGCCCGTAACATGATCGAACCGATAGTAACCCGTCTGTTCCAGCGACGAAACGATCGCACGGCTGAACCGGTCGTGGCTGGCGGTGACCAGCGCCGACGGGAGCCCCTTCGGATCATTGTTGATCGCGTAGCCGAACAGGATCAACTGCATCATCGGGACGCCGAGCATCATGGCAAAAGTGATGCGGTCGCGGCGCATCTGGATGAATTCCTTGGCCAGAATTGCAAACAGCCGGTGCAGCGACAAAAAAGCGTTCATGCCATGTTGTCCTGCGATTTGCCCATCAGCTGGATGAACACGTCCTCAAGGCTGGTCTCACCGAGTTCGGCTTTTATGGTGGCAGACTTGGCGATGGTTTTGACACTTGCGGACAAGGCCGCTGCATCCGCCCCGACCACATGCAGCGTGGTGCCGAATGGTGCGACCTGCTCGACCCCTGGCATGGCGCGCAATCG
Organism: Phyllobacteriaceae bacterium; assembly: GCA_031377485.1. GTDB lineage: Bacteria > Pseudomonadota > Alphaproteobacteria > Rhizobiales > Rhizobiaceae > JANMEX01. The sequence goes on along the minus strand of JANMEX010000507.1, from coordinate 8,166 downwards.
TTCCGCAACTTCGATCAGGCCGTCGCCGGTAACAAAATACGTTGTCAGAGCCGCAGCTTGCACCACATCTGAAACCGTTCCGTGGGCCAGCAATTTGCCGTAGGATATGTAGTTGATCCGGTGGCAGCGCTCGGCCTCATCCATGTAATGGGTCGAGACGAGGACGGTGAGACCGCCAGCTGCGAGCATGTGAATTTCGTCCCAGAATTCGCGCCGCGCTTTCGGATCGACACCGGCTGTCGGTTCGTCGAGCAACAGGAGTTTCGGCTGGTGCATGATCGATGCCGCGAGCGCCAGCCGCTGCTTCCAGCCGCCGGAAAGGCTGCCCGCCAATTGTTTGCGGCGGCTGGTCAGGCCGAGTGTTTCGAGCGTGTCGTTGACGTATTTCGCAACGGGTGAAAGCTCGTAAAGGCGAGCGACAAATGTCAGGTTCTCTTCAATCGACAGGTCTGTGTAAAACGAAAAGCGCTGCGTCATGTATCCAACCTCGCGCTTGATCTTCAGTTGCTCGGTCAAAAGATCATAGCCGAGCACGGTTCCAGCTCCGGCATCGGCGCGCAAGAGACCGCACATGATGCGAATGGTTGTTGTCTTGCCCGAACCGTTGGGACCTAAAAATCCGGCGATCTCGCCCTTGGCGACGGTCATCGACACATCGTCCACCACACGGCGGCCGTTGTAGATTTTCACCAGACCGTGGACATCAATTGCGTTCATGGCTGACCGGCGGCAATGTCGGCATCGACGATCTGGCCGGGCTTCAACACGCCCTGCCCGCCAACTTCTTTCGCCTCGACAAGGAAAACCAGTTTCTGCCGGTTCTCGAGCGAATAGATCACTGGCGGGGTGAATTCCGGCTCATTGGAGACGAAGCTGACCGTCGCCTTCAAGTCTGCCGGGCAATTGTCGCATTTGACGCTAAGCATCGTTCCGGCAGAAAGCCGAACGCGCAGCGGCTCGGGGAAATACAATTTCAGTTTTACAGCACCTTCCGGCAGAAGCGCCAGCACCGGTGCAGAAGGCCCGGTCGTATCACCGGCGTTCAGGATGAGGTCGCTGATTTCGCCAGCTGCGGGGGCTTTGATCACCCGCTTGGAAAGCCGCCATTCAGCCTGCTCCAGCGCGGCGCTCGCCACCTCTACCTGATGCTCGGCTGCAAGAATGGCGTTCTCACGTGCAGGCAACTTGGCCACGGCAAGGTTGGCCTCCGCTTGCGCCAACTGCGAGCGGGCAAGATCAAGCTGCGTCGTGGCCGTATCAAAATCAGCCGCTGTCGCAATGCCGCGTTTTGAAAGGCTGGAAAGACGCGTGGATGCCCGTTCGGCCTCAGTCACCTGAACAACAGCCGAATTGCGCGCCGCCTCAAGCACCGCAATTTCCTCGGGTCTGCGGCCTTGGCGCAAGTCTGCAAGCTGCGATTTGGACTGCGCCAAAAGCGCAGCGGCAGAGGACACCGAGATCTTGGCATCCGAATTTTCAAGCACCGCAAGAATATCACCCGCGGCAACATGATCGCCGCGCTTCACCGAAAGGCTGGTGACGGTCGAAACCTCAACCGGCGCCAAGAGGACATGCTCGCCCTCGACATAACCTGTCGCCATAGGCAGCGCTTGTGTGCAACCTGCAACGAGTTTGGCAATCACGGGAAGCGAACAGAGAAAGCTCATGCGTCACCTTTTGCCGCGATGTTCAACCGCGCGGAAATGTTTGATTCAATCACGTTACGAATGGCTGTAATGTCTTGTTCTGAAAAGGTTTCCCGCCCGAGTCGCCTTGATACAGCGCGCGCGCCGATGCGGAAATAAAGCAGCTGTCCGATCATCGAGAACACGGTCAGCTTGACCTCGTCGCTTTCAGGATCGCCACCCGTCGCACCAGCCCACAAAACACACAGCCGCTTGTGCACAGGCTCCATCATGCCGCTGTAAATCGCCTCAAAGGCTTCACCGGGGTGTGCCATTTCGCGCAGGATAAAAGGCACAGCCAGATCCGATTGCGGGCTGGAAAACAGAAAGGCCGCCATCCGCTTCAGGATATCTGAAATGCGCAGGCGCAGCTGTTCGGAACTGATGGGAAGCGCCTCGTGCGGAGCCGCTGTCTGCCCCGATGCGTTGGCCAACATTTTTGCGACCGCCTCGCCGCAGGCCCGGTGCAATCCGGATTTGCCGCCGAAATGATAGGCGATGGAGGCGACGTTGGTTCCGGCAGCATCCGCAATTTCACGCGTCGATGCACCGTCAAACCCCTTGTCGCCAAACAAGCGCAAGGCTTCGCGGATCAATGTCTCCCGCGTGTTTTCGGGAGAGAGTGCAGGTGCGGCTTTGGTGGTTTTGTCCATCCATAAATATTAATCAATCGTTTGATTAAAGTCCAGTGGTTTCAAAACTCGTATTATGGCTGCGTTGCGGATTTGCTTTAACCCTCGGCGCTGCCCCTCATCCGACCCGTTGGGCCACCTTCTCCCCGCAAGCAGCGGGGAGAAGGGAAAAGCCGTACCTTTTGCGATAATCACCTTCTCCCCGCAGCTTGCGGGGAGAAGGTGGCGCGAAGCGTGGGAGGAAGGGTAGCGCTGAAGTTGAAAACCGAACAATTTCAGGGACGAAAGATATCAAACGATCCCGCCACCAGCCCCGGTTACGGCAGGACGGATGCCCGCCACCTTTTGGCGGTAGCCGGAAGCCCGGTAAGCGCTGACCGGGTCAATCGCCCCGCCATTTTCCAAGCGCGCCATGGCCAATATTGGCTCAACCTCGGTGCGGAAGGCGTCTTTCAGACATTCTGAAGCCATCAGCGCGTCGTTTTCAGTCTGATACCCGGTAAGTGCCTTGCGGTCGACCAGCAAGGCCTGCGCATAGGCGCGGCGCACTTCATTGGCGGAACGCATCAGGCTCTCAATCGGATCGGTGACATTGTGAGACTGGTCGAGCATGTGCGCGGGTTTGAAGCCTTTGACCTTGCGCACTTCAGCATCGACGAGTTCGTTGAAGACAAGGAACAGCCGGTAAGGATCAATTGAACCGGTATCCAGATCATCATCGCCATATTTTGAATCATTGAAATGGAAGCCGCCAAGCTTGCCCGCCTGCACGAGCCGCGCGACGATCATCTCGATGTTGACGTTCGGGGCGTGGTGGCCAAGATCGACAAGACAAAAGGCCTGCGGGCCGAGCTCCTGCGCGATCATCAGATTGGTGCCCCAGTCCTGGACGACCGTGGAGTAAAAGGCCGGCTCGTACATCTTGTGTTCGGAAAAGATGCGCCAGTCTTTCGGCAGCGCCTTGACGATCTCTTTCATCGCATCGAGATAACGCTCGAAGCTCTTGGTGAAATTCGTCTGCCCGGGAAAGTTCGAACCGTCGCCGATCCAGACCGTCAGCGCTTTGGAACCGATTGCCTTGCCGATTTCGATGCACTCGATGTTGTGCTCGATGGCCTGATTGCGTGTTGCCTTTTTCTCGTTCGAAAGCGAGCCGAACTTGTAGGAGTGTTTCTGGCCCGGCTGGTCCTGGAATGTGTTTGAGTTCATCGCGTCAAAGCCGAGGCCGAGCGACTTGCCTTTTTGAACCAGCTCCTTCGGGTCTTTGGTCTTGTCCCATGGAATGTGCAGCGACACGGTTGGCGTCGCACGGGTCAGTTCGTTGACGACCGAACAGTCTTCGAGCTTGTCGAAGATGTGCCGCGGCTCACCTGCGCCCGGGAAACGGGCGAAACGTGTGCCGCCGGTGCCAACGCCCCATGAAGGAACGGCCACAGAATAGGCGGCGACCTTGGCTTTGATGGCATCAATGTCCACGCCGCGCCGAGCAAGCCGATTGCCAAGGGATTGGTAGTCTTCCTTGAGCGCCTTGGAGGCCTTGGCGTTTTCGGCTTCGATCAGGGATTTTTCGATCATCATGATTTTATGCCTTTAACGCGTGAAGGACTGCGAGTTGCCCGCGTCCACGTTGATGATGTTGCCAGTTGACTTGGACGACAGATCCGAAGCGAAGAAATAGGCGGCCTCGGCGATATCTTCCGGATAGACCGAACGCTTGAGCATCGAGCGCTGGCGATACATGTCCTCAAGCCCTTCCTTGTCGGTCTTGTAGGTCGAGGCACGCTGGGTCAGCCACTCGCCGGACCAGATTTTCGAACCGCGCAGGACCGCATCCGGATTGACCACATTGACGCGAATGCCGGCTTCTGCGCCCTCAAGCGCAAGGCAGCGTGCGAGGTGAATTTCAGCGGCCTTGGCCGTGCAGTAGGCGGCGGCATTGGGGCTGGCGGCAAGACCATTCTTTGAGGCGACGAAAATGATCGAGCCGCCGATGTTTTGCGCACGGAACAGCTTGAACGCCTCACGGCTGACGAGGAAATAGCCGGTGGACAGGATGTCCATATTCTTGTTCCAAAGCTCGAGTGTTGTCTCTTCAACAGGAGCGGACGAGGCAATGCCGGCGTTGGAGACCAGAATGTCCATGCCTCCGAACTCGACGGAGGCAAATGCATAGGCAGCAGCGATTTCCGCTTCGCTGGTCACGTTCATCTTGACGGTGCGCACCACATCCTTGCCATGGCGCGAAGACAGGTTTGAGGCAGTGTCCGCCAGTGCTTTTTCATCAATGTCGGCGATGAGGACGCAGGCGCCTTCCGCCAGAAAACGCTCGGCTGTGGCAGAGCCAATTCCGCCTGCCCCGCCTGTGACTAGTGCAATGCGCCCGGCGAGTGATTTGGCCTTTGGCATGCGCTGCAGCTTTGCTTCTTCAAGCAGCCAATATTCAATATCAAACGCCTCCTGTGCTGGAAGACCTTGATAAGTTGACACTGTAGAAGCGCCGCGCATCACATTGATTGCGTTGACATAAAACTCGCCCGAAATGCGGGCGGTCGCCTTGTCCTTCGCAAAGGTGATCATGCCAACGCCCGGCACCAGATAGACCACGGCATTGGGGTCGCGCATGGCGGGCGAGTTTGCGTGTTTGCACTGATCATAGTAAGCGGCGTAGCCGTCGCGGTAGTCAGAAACCGCCTGCGGAAGACCTGCAATTGTTGCATCGATGTCCGGCTTTGACGGATCAAAATCAACCACCAGCGGGCGGATCTTGGTGCGCAGGAAATGGTCCGGACAGGATGTGCCAAGCGCAGCCAATTCTTCCAGACGGTGCGAGCCGACAAATTCCAGCACTGCCGCACTGTCATCAAAATGGCCGGCCTTTTTCTCCGTGACGCTGATCATGCCGCGAACGACCGGCATCAGCTTTTGCGCCACTGCCTTGCGTGCGTCGGCATCAAGAGACTTGACTTTTTGGCCGCCAAAAACGGCCTTGCCACCGGTTCTTTCATCCAGCCATTCCATGGCGCGGCTGATGATGCGCAACGTCATTTCATAGCAGGCTTTGGGCGTGTCACCCCAGGTGAACAGGCCATGGCTTTCCAGCACGACGCCGTTGGCTGTCGGGTTTTCTTCGCAGAATTTTGACAGCCACAGGCCAAGCTCATAGCCCGGCTTTTTCCATGGCAGCCAGCCGATCTCGCCGCCGAAGATTTCCTGCGTCAGCGCTCGGGAATCGGTCGAGGCGGCTATGGCGATGATCGCATCGGGATGCATGTGATCCACATATTTGCGCGGCACATAGGCGTGCAGCGGCGTGTCGATAGAGGCTGCGCGTGGGTTCAGATTGAAGGTGCAGTGCGGCAGATAGCCGACCATCTCGTCTTCAAACTCGACGCCGCGGTAGAGCTTTTTCAGATCGTTGAGTTTGTCCATGTAAAGCGTCGAGAAGCCGTCGAGCTTGATGGTACCGACATCGCCGCCGGAGCTTTTGACCCACAGAACCTCTGTCAACGCACCGGTCAGCGGATCTTTTTCCATGATCTTGGAAGACGTGTTTCCGCCGCCGTAATTGGTGATGCGCTTATCGGAGCCGAGGAGATTTGAGCGGTAGACCAGACGTTCCGCCTCGTTCATCGCAGCCGCCTTGGCGTCATCCCAAAGATTATCGAGGCGCCCTGAATTGCGCTGAGCCGTCATCGTCTTCCTCCCGAAGACCGGACGCCATTACCCGCCCGGCAGATATGAGAATACGCCCGCAAATGAACGGCCGCTTTCAGTCAGAATTAGCCGTACACAGGCATTTGTCAATCAGTTTCGATCAACTTCAATCATGTTGCACTGCACAATGATTATTTATGATCGAAGTTGATTGACAATGCGCGGATTGAATGGAATGTTTGGTTTTCCGTGGGAGGAAACATGCACGAAAAAGAGCGCCACAGACTTATTCTATCCACCGTCCAGGAAAAGCCTGTTGTCACGGTGCAGGAGCTTGTGGATCTGACGGAATCCTCCGAGGCGACGATCCGGCGCGACATTGCCGCGCTGCATTTGCAAAAGCGATTGCGCCGGGTGCGCGGCGGTGCCGAAGCGATCACGCCACCCCAGTTTGTCGGCCTTGCCGGACGCACATTCCGCGTCAATGAAACCATTCATGCCTCACAGAAGCGCGCGATTGCTCGGGCGGCTGTGGCGCTCTGCAAGGATGGCGAGGCGATTATCATCAATGGCGGGACGACGACGTGGCAGATGGTGAATTTTCTCGGGTCCCACCGGCTGCAGGTCTTTACCAACTCATTTCCGATCGCCGAACATTTGCTGCATCACACGAAGAATACGGTGATGGTGTCCGGCGGGATGATTTACCGCGAGCAGAACATCATCCTGTCGCCTTTTGATAATGACGTGACGCGCAATTTTTACGCCCAGAAAATGTTCATGGGCGCGCAAGGCATTGGCGCGCTCGGCCTAATGGAAGCGGACCCCTTGCTTATCCAGGCCGAGCAAAAGCTCATCAATCAGGCGGACGAGTTGATCGTGCTCGTTGACTCATCAAAATTCAGACAGCGTTCGAGCCTGATCCTGTGCCGTCTGGACCGCATTTCAACCATCATCACCGATGACGGGATTACACAAAGCGAGCAGCACATGCTGGAAGAGGCCGGCGTGAAGCTGATCATTGCGAACGTCGGCGCGCAAGCGCTGGACAAAGAAACCGCCGTTGCATGAGCACGGAGGAAAGATCAATGTCGGCGGCATGACCGGCGCTGATAAACTTAACACAGACAAGAAACGCTCTTAGGGAGGAAATACCATGGGCAAGATGAATATACTGTTGGCAAGCGCGGCATTTGCATTCTCAGCAATGACGGCAGCCGCGCAAGCTGAAACCGTCAAGATCGCACTGGTCGTCAAGGCGCTCGGCATCGGCTTCTTTGACGCGGCAAACAAGGGCGCGCAGGAAGCGGCGAAGGAACTTGGCGACGTCGAAGTGATCTACACAGGCCCGACCAAGACCACGGCTGAGGGCCAGATCGAAGTTATCGACGCGCTTATCGCACAGAAGGTCAACGCAATTGCCGTTTCTGCAAACGACAAGGACGCACTCGTTCCCGTTCTGAAAAAAGCGCAGGAACGCGGCATCACCGTCATTTCCTGGGACTCCGGCGTTGCACCTGAAGGCCGCTCCATGCACCTCAACCCGTCATCCAACGCGTTGATCGGCAACATGTGCGTCAAGATGGCTGCCGATAACCTGCCGGAAGGCGGCGATGTGGCAATCCTCTCGGCAACCGCGACCTCGACCAACCAGAACACCTGGATCGAGGAAATGAAGAAGGTTCTGCCAAACTACAAGGGCATCAACTTGGTTGATACCGTCTATGGCGATGATCTTGCGGACAAGTCGTATCGCGAAACGCAGGGCCTCATCCAGAAATACCCGAACCTGAAGGCGATCATTGCCCCGACCTCCGTCGGTATCGTCGCAGCCGCCCAGGCTGTTGAAGACGCCAAGATGACCGGCAAGATCAACGTCACCGGCCTTGGCCTGCCGTCTGAAATGGCTGGCCACGTCAAAGCCGGATCGTCGGCGTCCTTCGCCATCTGGAACCCGATTGACCTCGGCTATTCCGCGACCATGATTGCCTACAACCTGTCCACCGGCAAGGCCAAGGCAGAGGCCGGCGCGGAAATCCCGATGGGCCGCATGGGTTCGGTCAAGCTTGATGACAACAAGGAAGGCGCGATGGCCGACCCGTTTGTCTATGACGCCAAGAACGTCGAGGAATTTGCCAAGATTTTCTGATCTGGCAATTTTCCGGATGACCGGCGGCCCCGCGCCGCCGGTCTTT
>JANMEX010000250.1:0-1770 GCA_031377485.1 Phyllobacteriaceae bacterium | reverse complement strand
CTGGATCGTCAGCGACAAGCCGGTAGCGCCCGACAGCATGATGGCAACGCCGTCCGGAACCTACAGCCGTCAACAGCCTGCGGTGCTGCCAAGCCGGGCGGGCGACAATCTGTTCTGGCTTGGCCGCTATGTCGAACGGGCCGAATTTGCGATCCGCTTGCTGCGCGCCTACAATTTGCGCTTGGCGGAATCTTTCGCGCCGGATTCGGCTGTCATGAGTTTTGTGGCGGGCGAACTTAAAAAAATTAACGCCGAGCCAACCGATGGTTTGCCCAACGGCATTGCCATGATGCTGGCCTCTGCATCCACCGCCGCAGGCCATGTGCGTGACCGTTTTTCAGTCGATGGATGGCTGGCGCTGCATGATTTGTCGAAAACCGTCAATCAGATGACCAGAACCGCAAAGCCGGGTGATGACATGGCGCGCGCCATGAGCGTGTTGCTGCGCAAACTCTCCGGCTTTTCCGGGCTGGTGCATGAAAACATGTATCATTTTACCGGCTGGCGTTTCCTCAGCATCGGGCGCGCGCTGGAGCGGGCCGTCTCGCTGGCGGGGCTTCTTGCATCATTTGCCGACGCAAAAGCGCCTGACGGCGCTCTGGATCTTGCCGTGGAAGTTGCCGACAGTTCGATGTCGCACCGGACCCGGTTCACCGTTTCCACAAACCGCGCCACCGTGATCGATCTCTTGGCGCTTGACCAGCTCAATCCCCGCTCGATCATGTTTCAGCTCAATGAAATGAACAACCATATTGGCTATCTTCCGGAGGCTGAAGGCGAGGGCGTGCTTTCCCCGCTGCAGCGTTCCATGATGCAAACCCACACGAAACTTGCTGTTCAAACGCCGGAAACGCTCAGCACCAAATCCCTGCTGGATTTGCGCCAAGACCTTTTTGCTTTGTCCAACCTCCTTTCCGCAGCCTATCTGGCATAGGAGGTGGCACATGCTTTATGACGTGACCCTCAAGATCATCTATGAATATTTCAGCGCAGCAGACGCCAGTCGCCAGATCATGCGGCTTATGCCGCTTGATTTGCCGGGCGAACAGCGGCTCGTGGCAGGCTCGCAAACGGTCAACCCAAAACCGCATGAATGGATCAACCGGCAGGATTTCTTCGGCAATCAAAGTGTAGAGATCGCTTTCAAGAAGCCACACCGCGAAGTGGTTTTTACCATGCAGGCAAGGGTGGAGCGCTTTGAAGGGACAAGAATCGCAGATGTGTCGCCGACGCTTTCTTATCTTCCGACCGACATAAGATCGCACAAGGATCTGGATTCCTTTGCGCCGCATCATTTTCTCGGGTCCTCGCCGCGGGTGCAACTCGACCCTTCAACAACAGAATACGCACGCTCCATTGTCGCGTCTTCCACAAGCACATTGTCTGCAGTGACCGCCATCGGCGAGGCGCTTTACAGGGACATGACCTACGACGCAAAAGCAACAACCGTGGACACATCAATGCGGGAAGCGTTTGAGGGCCGCCGCGGCGTCTGTCAGGATTTTTCCCACATCATGATTGCATGTCTGCGTGGTGTTGGAATTCCCGCCGGATATGTCAGCGGTTTTTTGCGCACCACTCCGCCGCCTGGAAAGCCGCGCCTTGCAGGTGCGGACGCCATGCATGCGTGGGTGCGCGCCTGGTGTGGCACCTCAATGGGTTGGATTGAATATGATCCGACAAACGCGGTTGTTGTCGGCACCGACCATGTCGTGGTTGCCCGTGGACGGGATTATTTTGACGTTGCACCGATCAAAGGCGTCATGCGCA
>JANMEX010000229.1:0-8274 GCA_031377485.1 Phyllobacteriaceae bacterium | reverse complement strand
AAGAACAAGCACGCGCTTCTCATGGCGCTGCATCATGTCGCGAGACTTGTAATTTTCAGTTATCTGGCTCAACCTTTCACCGATCAGTTTGCACAGGCCATGCGCGAGAAATAGGCCTGGGGCTGGGTGAAACTGCATGCCGAAGTGCCTTGCGCCTGTCTTGTGCGTGATTTCAATGTGCGCAATGGAACGCTCTGGCAAAGCAACTGCCTTTAAGCGCATTGCTTGGACGCGACCGGCATCAGGTCCGATATCTCGATGTCCGCGTGTTCAACACATCTTGTCATTGTTGAACATCGCGACTATGTTCAACAATCAAAATTATTGTTGAACACGAGCATCCAGATGTTCAAAAGACACTCGGCAAACGGCCACGCGGCTTACCATGATTTGAAGCGGGCGCTGATGGACGAGGCGGTCAGCGAGGTTCGCGGCACGCCAACCTCCGTGGTGCGCGACGGGCGGACCTATTGGTATGATACGTACCGGGTGGGGTCGCAGGTGCGCAAGCGCTACATCGGATTGGAAAGCGCCGAGCTTCTGGCGCGGCTTTCGCGCCATGATGCGCTCAAACTGGATAGGGAAGAGCGGCAGTCCAACCGGGCGCGATTGGTCCGGCTTATCCGGGCCGAAGGGTTTCTTGGGGTGGACGGCACCACCGGCTCGCTGCTTTCCGCACTCGCCGGGGCAGGCGTGTTCCGTCTTGGCGGCACGGTGGTCGGCACCCACGCGTTCCGGCTTTACGAGGGCGAAATTGGCGTGCGCTTTGCCTTCGATCAAACCGCCATGACCGGCGATATTGATATCGCCAGTTTTGAGCATCTGTCGCTGGCGTTGGAAGACAAGGCGCAGCCGCCGATCACCGACGTGCTCGGCGAATTTTCATTTGACCCGGTGCCGAGCCTTGACGCGGGCAAAGTGTGGCGCTGGCGCCAGACGCGCAATGATTTGTATGTCGAGTTTTTGACCCCCTCGTTTCGCGATGAAGAGGATTTGCGCGCACTGCCCGCGCTTGGTGTTAGCGCGCAGTCTCTGCATTATCTGAACTATCTGATTGCCGATCCGGTGCCGGCAGCCGCGCTTTATCGCAATGGCGTTCTGGTGCAGATACCCCGGCCCGAACGCTACGCAGTGCACAAATTGATCGTCGCCGACCGGCGCAAGGGCGGCGATATGCTCAAATCAGAAAAAGACCGCCAGCAAGCCGCATTCCTGATTGAGGTTCTGGCTGATGACCGTCCGGATGATTTGGGCGAGGCTTTGCGGGAAGCAAAGGCCAACGGACCGCGCTGGGCAGCGCATCTGGATGCCTCGCTGAAACGGATGCCGGAAACAGCCGCGCGGCTGGCGTTGTTGTAAGCACCGTCACGCAAACGCGCGGGCAAATTCCTCGATGATCATTGCTGCCGAAACGGCTCCCGGATCCGGATGCCCAAGGCTGCGCTCGCCAAGCCGCGCGGCGCGGCCAAGGGTGGCGATCATGGCTTTGGTCGATTGCGCGCCGTCGTTTGCGGCTTTCACAATGTCTTGAGGCGAGCCACCGTCCTTGGCCGCGCGGGCTGCGGGCACCCATGCATCCAGCATGGTTTTCTGGCCTGTCTCCGCTTTGCCGCGCTGGACTATGCCATCCGTCATTGCGGCAAGAATATCAGCCAACGCGCTGCGCGGCATCGACGTGCGCGGCCCCGCGGCCTTTCCCGCCCGAAGGAAGGCTGTCGCATAAAGCGGGCCGGTCGATGCACCGACGGCATTGAGGAACGCCTTTGCCGCAGCGTTGAACAAATCCTGCAATGTTGCCTCAGGCAAATTTGCAACGGCGAGCGCAGCGGCGGCCATGCCTTGCTCCATGGCAATGCCATGGTCCGCATCGCCGATCGCCCCATCAAGGGCGCACAGGGCATCCCGCTCGGCACTCATGCGTTCCGACAGGGCTTGAAACAGCGACTTCAGATCAGCGGTGTCAAACTCCATTTCGCTTACCCCGCCCTGAACATGGCGCAGTCGCACGGGTGATCGAGCATTCGCGTCAGTTCCTCATCCAGATGCATGATGGTGATGGATGCGCCCGCCATGTCGAGTGAGGTGCAATAGGGGCCGACAAGACTTGAATGGATGGTGAGGCCGGCAGCGCCAAGCCGCTCGCAAACGCGGGCGAACAGGATGTAAAGTTCCATCAGCGGCGTTGCGCCAAGCGAGTTGACGAGGACAGCAACGCGGCTTCCAGGTAGCGCCGCCATCTCGGCAAGTATCGCATCCATGATCTCGTCAGTCACCTGATTTGCCGTGCCAAGCGGGCCGCGGCGCACGCCGGGTTCGCCGTGGATGCCCATGCCGATTTCCATCTCGCCTGCGGCAAGTTCAAAATTATACTTGCGCGTCTGCGGAAGCGAGCAGGCGGAGAGGGCAACGCCCATGGTGAAGGTGCGGGCGTTGGCATGGCGGGCGATCCGCTCGACTTCATCCAGCGGCAACATCATGTCAGCCGCCGCGCCTGCCGCCTTGAAGATGAACACATTGCCCGCAACGCCGCGGCGCTTTTCGCTTTGGTCGCGCGGTGCGGAGGCAATGTCATCGGTGGTCAGGACCGTGCGGGCCTCAACGCCTTCCATCTCCAGAAGGTCGGTTGCCATACCGAAATTCATCACGTCGCCGGCATAATTGCCATACATGAACAAAACCCCCGCGCCGCCATTGGCCGCAAGCGCTGCGTCAACGGCAGGCTGGGGCGGGGGCGAGGCAAAGACATTGCCGACCGCGGCCGCATCTGCCAGTCCCTTGCCGACAAAGCCGAGAAACGTCGGCTCATGGCCAGACCCGCCGCCGATCACCAGCGCCACCTTGCCGGGGCGCGGCCCGTTTCTTGCAACGATCGCCCGAGGGGCATGGTCCGGCCGCCACAAATGTCCGGGATGCGCGGCAAGTATGCCGGTTAGCATTTCATCAACCGCGGCATTGCCATCATTGATCAGTTTTTGCGTCAGGGTCACCGCACGGCTCCGCGTTCAAATGGGATCGGTGAAAGTATGGCGAGCTTGGTTGATTGCGCAAGCCTTCACCGCGCGTTGTATTTCGCGTCGATCTCGTTGATGGCGTCGACATTGCCTGCCGAGCGGCCGTTTTCATCGAACGTCTGGGCAAGGTAGGCATCGGCAATCGCCTTGGCGAGTTCCGTGCCGATCACGCGGGCGCCCATGGTGATGATCTGTGCATTGTTGGACAAGGCGGCACGTTCTGCCGAATAGGTGTCATGGGTCAGTGCAGCGCGGATGCCCGGAACCTTGTTGGCCGAAATGCACACGCCAATGCCTGTGCCGCACACGAGGATCGCCCGGTCATACGTGCCCGCCATCACCCCCGAGGCGACCCGGTCTGAAAGGTTCGCATAAAAGGGTTCCGCCCCTTGATCGGTCCGCGAGACTTCGGACACGTCAAAACGGTCCTTGAGATGGTCAGCGAGAATCTTGGCAAGGCCTTCGCCCGCGCTGTCTCCGGCTATGGCTAGTTTCATGGCAGTCTCCTTCACAAGGTGGCGGCGCACTTGGCGAGAATGTCGAGATAGCCTTCGACATTCCAGGCCGAGCGGCCAATGAAAAGCCCGTCAATGTGCGGGCAGGCGATAAGCTCCTGGCAGTTGCCCGGATTGACCGAGCCGCCGTAAAGGCATGGCACGCGCCGGCCAAGCACATCGTGCGCGACCGCAATAATCTGCGCCTGCCGCGCATCGGCGTATGCGGACGTTGCCGGGATGCCATTGGCGCCGATTGCCCAAATTGGCTCATAGGCGAGCAAAATCGGCGCGGTATTTGGCAGCCCCGCGCACTTTTGCAAAGCACCGCGAACCTGACGCTCCAACACGTCAGCCGCGCGTCCGCTTTCGCGCTCTTCAAGGCTCTCGCCAATGCAAATTAACGGGGTCAAACCGTGCCGCACCGCCGCTTCTGTTTTAAGGCCGACGGTCTCGTCGGTCTCACCGAAATGCTCGCGCCGCTCGGAATGGCCAAGCTCGACGATATCCAGATTGCAGTCTTTCAGCATCACAGGCGATATTTCACCGGTCCACGCGCCCTCGTCCGCCCAATGCATATTTTGCGCGCCAACCTTCACGGACGTCTTGGAAAGCGCGTCCTTCACCTGACGGCAGGCTGTGAAAGGCGGAATGACAAAACGCTGAATGCGCGGATCGCGGTCGGTGTCTGCCGCGGCCAGCGTGTCCGCAAAGGCAAGCGCTTCTTTGAGCGTCTTGTTCATTTTCGAGCTGGTGCCAACCCAGATTTGCGGCGTTAGAGACATGAGTGTTTCCTAAGCTTGCGCGAGGGTCAGGGCGACGCCTGATTTTTTCAAACCCGGCTTTGCATCGGGTGAAGGCTCGCTGTCGGTAATGATAACGTCAAAGTCGGAAAGATCGGCAAGGACATGCAAGGCTGTGCGGTTGAATCTTTGATGATTGACCAGAAGGCAAGTCTTGGCCGCAGCGCTGATCATGGCGCGCTTGGCCCGCACAACGCTGTCATCCATGTGAAAAGCCTGTGTTCCTGAAACTGCAGGGGCCGAGACAAAGGCGATGTCGGCACGCAAACGCGACAGCGCGACTTCGGTGACGACGCCGAAATAGCCATTGAACTTGGCCGAATAAATGCCTCCAAGCGCAATCAGCGTGATGCCGCTTTCGCCTTTGAGCGTGTCCAATATGGCCGCATTGTTGGTGATAACGGTCAGCGGGCGCTTTTGCGGGAGCATGGCGCCAAGAACTGCGGCTGTGGAGCCATCATTGATCATGACACTCATGCCCGGTTCCACCAGCGCCAGCGCTGCGCGGGCCATGCGGGTCTTGGCATCACCGCCCTGCAGGGCGCGAAACCGGAAATCACTTTCAAACTGCGTACCGGCCTCAATGGTCGCGCCGCCGCGCATCTTGCGCAGGAGGCCCGCCTGTTCGAGATCATCAAGATCGCGGTGGATGGTCATTTTGGAAACGACATACCGCGCTGAAAGATCATCAAGATCGACCGCGCCCTGCGCCACCAAAAGATCCATGATTTTCTGTTGGCGCTCTTCGCGTTTCACCAGACGACTCCCAAATCCAGCGTTTCTGCCAGCAAAAGGACAATAGCAAGCAGCGCAAAAAATGCAACATGAAATATGTGATTATGTGATTTTCAGTTGTTATATTGGATGAATGGTGATAGCCGTCAGCAAGCGGCGGCTTTTGCCGGACCAGTGCAATTCCAGATGAGGAGAATGGACATGAAATTTTTTGTCGATACGGCGGTTGTCGCCGAAATCAAGGAACTCAATGATTACGGCCTGTTGGATGGGGTGACCACCAACCCGTCGCTGATCGCCAAATCCGGCCGCGACTTCAAGGAAGTGATCGCCGAAATTTGTGCGCTGGTCGAAGGCCCTGTCTCGGCGGAAGTTGCCGCGCTTGACTATGACGGGATGATTGCCGAAGGCGAGCATTTGGCCAAGATCGCGAAAAATGTCGTGGTCAAATTGCCACTGACACTGCCGGGCCTCAAAGCCTGCCGCTATTTCACCTCCAAGGGCATCAAGACCAATGTGACGTTGTGCTTTTCGGCCAATCAGGCGTTGCTCGCGGCCAAGGCCGGCGCGACCTACATCTCGCCATTCGTCGGCCGGCTGGACGATATCAACCTTGACGGTATGGAATTGATCCGCGAGATCCGCGCGATTTACGACAATTACGGGTTCGAAACGAAGATCCTTGCTGCATCCGTGCGAACGGCAAACCATGTCAAAGAGGCAGCGCTGGCCGGTGCGGATGTGTCCACAATTCCGGCGTCAGTCATCAAGGGCTTGGCCAACCATGTGTTGACGGACAAGGGTCTCGACCAGTTTTCCAAGGACTGGAAAGCAACCGGTCAAACGATCCTCTAGAACCGTTCACCGTTTCTTCGAATCGTTGAGCGGCTCTAACTCTTTGTTTTGTCGCATTTTCCTTAAACGTTTGATGTTCCATCAAACTTGGAAATGCTCTAAATCCTTGCATCAGGCGCGGCTTGGCCATTCATGGCTCAAAGTCGCGCCTGACGCGCCGTCATTTTGCGTTGAGAATGGCTTCTGCCGTTTTTTCGTCGGTGATCAGGCCTTTGAGGCGGCGGCTTGAGAGGACGGCACGGATTGCCGCCACTTTCGACGCGCCGCCTGCGATGGCGACAATGGCATCAGCTCCAGGTTCCCGAAAGGAAACGGCAAGCGTGCGGGCGGTCAATGGCGTTTCAAGAATGCGACCGCGGGCATCGAAGAAATGGCCGAGCAATTCACCAACGCCGCCGTCTGCGGAAATCTGCTTGATTTCCTTCTGCTCGATCATACCTGAAGACACCAGCTGCGCATCCGCTTCGACCGTGCCGATGCCGACGATTTTCAAGTCGGCATTGTTGGCCATGGCAAACACATCACTGACACCGCGCTGCGACAACAGCACCTCGCGGTCTTCGGCGGAATTCGCAAAAAACGGCACGGGCATGACATAGGCCTGCGCCCCGGTTTTTTCCGCCATCTTATGCATCACATCGTGTGGATTGGCGGCATAGTTGCGCGTCAGCCCGCCAAGCAGTGAAACAAAGCGAAGGCCTTTGGCATCAAGGCGCGGCATCTGTTGGACGGCGGCCGCAAGGGTGCGGCCATGGCCGAGCCCGATTACCGACAGGTCTCCGCGCTCTATCTCACGGCGCAGAAAGCTGGCTCCGGCAACGCCGAGCGCACGCAGCGGAAAGCCGTCTTCGCCAAGGTCCGGCGCAACCTCGCAATAGTCCAGACCGTAACGATCGCAAAGCTTCATCTCCAGATCGACACATTCGATGATGTCGCCATCAATGGTCACCTTGACCATGCCGTCGGCAACGGCACGGGCAATCAGCCGGTGGGTCTTGACGGACGCAAGGCCAAGACGCTGCGCAACGGCGGACTGCGTCAAGCCACCGGCATAGTGCAGCCATGCCGCGCGGATGGCCAGAGAATCATCACTGTCGGTCTGTGCAGTCTTGCGCGCCATAGCCGTCTATTCCAGTTGGCTGACCTTGTGTCAAACCGGTCTCACGTCAACGAAACCGGTACTCGAATTTGCAAGAGCCGAAAGGCGCAAAGCCTTTTTGCAGACCCTTTCAAATGTTCAAATCTTGTGCGCCCGTGTCGATGTGCGGTGCCCAGAAGGCGATGCTTTCGGCGATCTGCGCAATGACTTGCCGGTCATTTGGTTCCCGCTCCTTGAATGACAGCTCAAGACAGATTTCATTGTCTTTCGCGCCACCTTCGGCAAACGCCTTCATGAGCGGTTCGGGATGGGTACGGCCCTTGGCATTGAACTCTGCGGTGAACGGACGGTGGCCGCCCTTGTCCATCAGGCTTTGCTTGATGTGAATGATCGGCGAGACTTTCGGCACGGCCCGCGCCCAGGCATAGGGGTCAAAATCATCCGGGTTGGGCGATGTCACGTCACCATGGTCAATATCGGCCATCATCCACATCGGAACCGCCATGTTCGCGGCGGTGAGCTGGTCTTGTAGTTTCATGCAGGCGGCAATGGTTTCTCCAAATTCGCGCCCGATGCTCATCGGCTCCCAGAACACATAGGCGAGGCCGGCCGCCTTGGCGTGTTCGGCAACCTCCGCCCAGCACTCAATGGCAATTTGTGTCAGCTCTTCGCGCCGGACCACGTCGTCATAATCTTTATAGGTGAATATCGCGAACTGGGTGCCCACTGATGTGCCGCCAAGATCGGCGGTGATATCGGCAAAAGTCTTGAACCAGTCAACATAGTAGCGCCGGACATCGCGGTCCGGATGGCCGAAATGGTTGAGCCGCCCGTATGGCCCGGTCATGCCGCTGGTGACGCGCACGCCGGTGCGCTTCAGCGCTGCAGCCATTTGCCGGGTCAGGCGACGAAGAACCGGCGCGGGCCAGCCCGGATTGAGGAACTCATGGGTCAACTGCAAATCGCGGATCTTGAGATCATGCGCGACAGTGTCAATCAGATCATCGGGGTCGGCATAGCGGTTGACCAAAGGGTTGGTGTTGAGCGAAAGCGTCAGGGGCATGGCCGAAGTTCTCCCTCGTTTCATCACGCAGCCATTGCCGCATGTTCATGGAACCACGCTTCAAATTGGGCCTTCTCGCCTGCGGAAAGATGCAGCCCTTGTTTGGTGCGGCGGACCAGAATGTCCTCTGCGCTCTGTGCCCACTCCGTCTTGATGAGATAGAGCGCTTCGGCCTCGTAAAGTTCGGCACCGAAATGTTTGCCAAGTCCTTCAA
>JANMEX010000219.1:0-1665 GCA_031377485.1 Phyllobacteriaceae bacterium | reverse complement strand
AGATGCCTGCCCGGCAAACAATCCGGCGAGCTGGCAGTGGGTGGCCGGATCGGGTGCGGATGCCGCGCCTTATTACCGTATTTTCAATCCGATCCTGCAGGGTGAAAAGTTTGATGGCGACGGCGCGTACGTACGCAAATGGGTGCCGGAACTTGCCGCTATGCCGGACAAATTTTTGCACCAGCCGTGGACTGCGCCGCTTCTCGTGCAGAAAGCTGCAGGCGTGACGCTTGGCCAAACTTATCCGCGCCCCATAGTAGACCACGACGCCGCCCGCCAGCGGGCTCTTTCCGCATTCAAATCCCTCAAGGGCGCAGCATGACAATCATACCGCTGAACATAGATACGAGCGACGCAAGCGCCGCGCGCAAACGGGTCGCTATCGTTGGATCCGGGATATCGGGTACATCTGCAGCATGGGCGTTAGCCAAGACCCATGATGTGGTGATTTACGAAGCGGACGGCCGACCCGGCGGGCATACGGCAACTGTTGATATTGATTATGACGGCAAGCCGGTTTCGGTTGATACCGGCTTTATCGTCTACAATGAGTTGAACTACCCGAACCTTACGGCACTCTTTGCCCATTTGGGCGTCAAGACGCACGCCTCCAACATGAGCTTCTCGATGTCACTTGACGACGGCAAGCTCGAATGGTCCGGCGCATCATACACTTCGTTGTTTGCACAAAAACGCAATGTTATCTCGCTGCCGTTTCTCTTCATGCTGAAGGAAATTGTGCGTTTCAACCGGATCTGTGTGGTCGATCGCAACAGTGGCTTTACCAACGGAAAGTCGATTGGCGACTACCTTGCGTCCCGCAATTTCGCGCCGCGTTTTCGCGATAATTACCTTATACCAATGGCTGCTGCCATCTGGTCGACGCCGCGGGTCAAGATGCTGGATTTTCCAGCAGATGCGTTTATTTCATTTTTTGAAAACCATCGGCTGATCCACAATGAACGCCCCGATTGGCACACGGTTTCCGGCGGATCGCGCAACTACCTGACGCAGCTGCTGAAAACGCTTCCGGATGCTTTGCGGGTCGATCGCGCTGTGACAAGCGTGCATCGCTCGGCGCACAAAGTGTACATTACCGATATATCCGGTGCGACCGAGGCGTTCGATCAGGCAGTGATTGCCTGCCACTCGGATCAGGCTTTGCGGATTTTGAGCGATGCCAATCCGCTTGAGAAAAAACTACTGGGCTCCATCACTTACCGTCCAAACCGTGTGGTGCTGCACAGGGATGCTTCGCTGATGCCGAAACGAAAGCGGGCCTGGGCGGCGTGGAATTATCTGCGTTCCTCAAAACCTGACGGCGAGCCGGAAGTGGCGGTCACTTACTGGATGAACCGGCTGCAAGGTATTGATGACAAGATGCAGTTGTTTATTACACTCAATCCGCCTCGCGAGCCAAAGGCCGGAACCGTGTTCGGTGAGTGGTCTTATGACCATCCACAGTTTGACGGCGAAGCGCTCGGCGCGCAGCAGATGCTGCAGGAAATTCAGGGGCAAGGCCATGTCTGGTTTGCCGGCGCATGGACCGGCTATGGGTTTCACGAAGACGGGCTTCGCTCGGGTCTTGAAGCTGCCGAAGCACTTGGCGCAGACTTGCCGTTTGCGATTTCGGGGTCCACAATCCGGCGTGCACTGGAGGCTGCC
>JANMEX010000213.1:0-4902 GCA_031377485.1 Phyllobacteriaceae bacterium | reverse complement strand
GCCACCCGCCCTCCACCCGTGAAATCAGCCGCCATCCCCCGTAAAGCCGCGTCCACCCGCACGCGAGCGCGCGGCGGGCGCTCCCTTTTCTATTGCGTTCAATTGGATTGAGTCAGCACGTCCATCCGGCGCGGACCCATTCCGGGGCCGCTCCTGTTCGCGGAGGCTAGCCGGAAAAAGGTACTAGATACATGGCACTACCAGAATTCACTATGCGTCAATTGTTAGAAGTTGGCGCGCACTTTGGTCACCAGACCCATCGTTGGAACCCGAAGATGTCGACGTACATCTTTGGCACCCGCAACAACATTCACATCATGGACCTCGCCCAGACCGTGCCAATGCTGCACACTGCGCTCAAGGCTGTTTCTGATGTCGTGTCCAAGGGCGGCCGCGTGCTGTTCGTCGGCACCAAGCGTCAGGCGTCGGATATCGTTGCCGAAGCTGCCCGCAATTCAGCCCAGTATTATGTCAACGCCCGCTGGCTCGGCGGCATGATGACCAACTGGAAGACTATTTCCAACTCCATCCAGCGTCTGCGCAAGCTCGACGAATTGCTGTCTGGCGAAGGTCAGGGCTTCACCAAGAAGGAACTTTTGAACCTTCAGCGCGAACGCGAAAAGCTTGATCGCGCGCTTGGCGGCATCAAGGACATGGGCTCGACCCCGAACATCATGTTCATTATCGACACCAACAAGGAAGCAAACGCGATTGAAGAGGCCAAGCGCCTCGGCATTCCGGTTGTCGCCGTGATCGATTCGAACTGCGATCCCGACAAGATCGACTATCCGATTCCAGGCAACGACGATTCGTCGCGTGCCATCGCTCTTTATTGCGAACTGATCTCGAAGGCTTGCATCGACGGCATTGCCCGCCAGCAGGGCTCGATGGGCATGGACATCGGCGCGATGGAAGATGCTCCGGTTGAACTGGCTCTTGAAGCTGTTCCGGAAGTCAAACCGGAAGCCTGATTTAGGCTTGGCAAGGCCGCTGCGTTGCGGCGGCCTTGCACCTTCTGTCACCAGACAGTCATACATTTGAATTGATTTGCCGGGCACATGAGTGCCCGGAGGCGCATCTGAATGAAGGTGCGCTCTGTTCGTGGAAAGGTCAGAACAATGGCAACGATTACCGCCGCAATGGTGAAGGAACTGCGCGAAATCTCCGGCGCAGGCATGATGGACTGCAAGAACGCATTGACGGAAAACGATGGCAACATGGAAGCCTCCGTCGACTGGCTGCGCGCCAAGGGCATCACCAAGGCCGAAAAGAAGTCCGGCCGCACCGCCGCAGAGGGCCTCATCGGCATCGCGTCTTCCAGCCACAAGGCCGTGGTTGTCGAAGTTAATTCCGAGACCGATTTTGTCGCCCGCAACGATGCGTTCCAGGATATCGTTCGCAATGTCGCCAACGTCGCGCTGCCGACGGACGCTTCGGTTGATGCGGTTGCCAATGCGGCCTATCCGGGCACAGGCAAATCTGTTGCTGACACAATCAAGGATGCCGTTGGCACCATCGGCGAAAACATGTCGTTTCGTCGTGCCGCCATGCTTGAAGTCAAGGACGGCGTCGTCGCGACCTATGTTCACAACGCTGTTGTAAACGATGTCCTCGGCAAAATGGGCGTTCTCGTTGCCATCGAAACAATCGGCGGCCACGACGAAGCCCGCAAGTTTGCCCGTCAGGTTGCCATGCACGTTGCTGCGACCAACCCGCTTGCCCTGTCCGCCGATCAGGTGGACCCGGCGGCAGTTGAGCGTGAACGCGCGATTTTCACCGAACAGGCCCGCGAATCGGGCAAGCCGGACGCCATCATCGAAAAGATGGTCGAAGGCCGCATCCGCAAGTTTTATGAGGAAGTCGTGCTGTTGAAGCAGGCATTCGTGCTGAACCCGGATCTGACTGTTGAAGCCGCTCTCAAGGAAGCCGAAAAAGTGATTGGTGCCCCGGCAAAGATCACCGGTTTCGTGCGTTTCGCCCTCGGCGAAGGCATTGCGAAGGAAGAGTCGGATTTTGCCGCCGAAGTGGCAGCAGCCGCCAAGGGCTGATCTGCCTGTAAACCGAATTGCGCAAAGGGCGCGGCGTGACTTCGCCGCGCCCTTCGTGTATCGAAATCGCGGAATCGCTTGCATACGGAACCAGTCATGACCTCAAAACCCCTTTATCGCCGTGTTTTGCTCAAAGCTTCCGGCGAGGCGTTGATGGGGGATCAAGGCTTCGGCATTGATGTGGCCGTGGTTGACAGAATTGCCTCTGATATCGCCGAAGCACGCGCTCTTGGCGTCGAAGTCGGTGTCGTCATCGGCGGTGGCAACATTTTCCGCGGCGTTGCTGTTGCGTCCAAAGGCGGCGACCGCGTCACCGGTGACCACATGGGCATGTTGGCAACTGTCATCAATTCGCTCGCGTTGCGCACGTCACTGGTCAAGCTTGGCATCGACACGGTCGTGCTGTCCGCCATTGCCATGCCGGAACTGTGCGAAAGCTTTTCCCAGCGTCAAGCGACCGCCTATATGGACGAGGGCAAAGTTGTGATCTTCGCCGGCGGCACCGGGAACCCGTTTTTCACCACAGATTCCGCCGCAGCGCTTCGCGCAGCCGAAATCAGTGCCGATGCTCTGTTCAAAGGCACCCAAGTTGACGGCATCTACACTGCCGACCCGAAGAAAGACCCGACAGCCACCCGTTTTGAGACGTTGACCCATCAAGAGGTGCTGTCGCGGGGCCTCGCTGTTATGGACACGGCCGCCGTGGCACTTGCGCGGGAGAACCACATTCCGATAATCGTGTATTCCATTCACGAAGCTGGCGGATTCGCCGACATATTGACAGGAAAAGGCCGCTGCACGGTGGTAAAGGATGCCTGACCAGGCATTCAACCCGGCAAAACGGTCTGCAGGAGTGACAAATGGCCAAGAATGAACTTCTCGACATGAACGACGTCAAGCGCCGCATGGACGGTGCCATTGCTGCTTTCAAGCATGATTTGGGCGGTCTGCGCACCGGTCGCGCTTCGGCCAGCCTTCTCGACCCGATCACGGTGACTGCCTACGGCTCATCAATGCCAATCAATCAGGTCGCCAACGTGACAGTGCCGGAATCCCGGATGCTGGCGGTTTCCGTCTGGGACAAGTCCATGGTTGGCGCTGTCGAGCGCGCCATTCGCGACAGTGGGCTTGGCCTCAACCCGATTACCGACGGTACAACACTGCGCATTCCACTTCCCGAGCTCAACGAGCAGCGTCGCAAGGAACTGGTGAAGATCGCCAAGGAGTACGCCGAAAACGCCCGTATCGCCGCCCGCCATGTGCGCCGCGATGCGATGGAACAGTTGAAGAAGCTCGAAAAAGACAGTGACATCAGCCAGGACGATGGCCGCGTGCAAAGCGAAAAAGTGCAGAAGCACACGGACGAAACGATCGCCGAAGTCGATAAGCTGCTGCATACCAAAGAAGCCGAAATCATGCATGTCTGAGTTTCTGTCTGATAATTCGCCCTTGCGGCCATCTGATGCGTTTTTCTGCGCGTCCGGTGCTCACGTACCAAAGTGTACGCTGCGCTCCGGTGCTCGAAATGCACAGCAGCTGACTTGCAAAGTCGAATTCTTGAACAGACACTGACCGGTAACTCTTGCGGGGAAGGTAGACGCGACGATGCAAGTGCCTGCCCATGTGGCAATCATCATGGACGGCAATGGCCGGTGGGCCAAAGCGCGCGGCCTGCCGCGCACGGCAGGGCACAAGGCTGGCATGAACGCGCTGCACGAGACGGTGCGCAATGCCTCCGACCTTGGAATCCGCTATCTGACACTTTATGCGTTCTCATCGGAAAATTGGTCGAGACCTGCCAGCGAAGTGTCTGATTTGCTTGGCCTTCTCAAGATTTTTATCCGTCGTGATCTGGCAGAATTGCACCGTTCCAACGTTGAAGTTCGAATCATTGGCGAACGCGCGGGTTTGAAGCCGGATATTTTGAAGCTTCTGCAAGAGGCAGAGACACTAACGCGAGGCAATTCGGCCATGACGTTGAACATCGCGTTTAACTACGGCGGCCGCGATGAGATCGTCCGCGCCACGCGCAAGATCGTTGCAGATATTGCGGAAGGCCGCTTGAATGCTGAAGACGTGGGCGCGGCCGCATTGTCGGCACGAATGGATACAGCAGGTATTCCAGACCCCGATTTGGTAATCCGCACAAGCGGCGAACAGCGCCTTTCGAACTTCCTTTTGTGGCAGGCCGCATATTCTGAATTGGTATTTCTTCCGTGCCTGTGGCCGGATTTCAATCGCGAGATTCTGATCGAAGCATTGAACGAATTTGAGAGGCGGGAGCGCCGTTTTGGCGGCGTTGAGGCCCGCGTTTCATGAGTGGATCACTTTCAAACCTGCAATTGCGCTTGGTAACAGCGGTCATTCTGGCGGCAATTGTGCTGGCGCTGACCTGGATTGGCGGTATGCCTTTCCGCATCCTGGCTGTTGTCATCGGCGCAGGCGTATTCGTTGAATGGCGACGCATAACCGGAACTCAGTCAGGCGCCATTTTGGTCAAGGCGGCAGAACTTTTGCTGATCCTGGCATTTGCACTGATCATCGCCGGAATGCCGCCGTTGATTGTTTTTGCAACGATTTTGGTCGCCGCAATGGTTGGTTTTTTGGCAAGTTTCGCCGGAATGACCAGCGTTTGGCTTGGCTCGGGAATTCTTTACGCCGGCGTTCCGGCAGCAAGCCTTGCCTATCTGCGCGGTGATGGCCAAGGCGGGCTTTTCTCAGTTTTGTTTTTGTTTGCGCTGGTTTGGTCCACTGACATTTTCGCCTAATTTGTCGGCCGCTCGCTCGGCGGACCGAAGTTGGCCCCGTCGATTTCACCAGGAAAGACTTGGTCCGGTGCCATTGGAGGCACAGC
>JANMEX010000199.1:0-13125 GCA_031377485.1 Phyllobacteriaceae bacterium | reverse complement strand
GTAGTGTTACAAAACGCAAAAATTTCGTCATCGTCGGGCTTGTCCCGACGACCCAGACTTCCCCTCGCCGCTCAATTGCGGACACACCCCGCAAAACTGCCCCAATGCCATGCAAAATACTGTAAAATCACTGGAAACAGGCCGTCTTCTTGCCTGAAATCATGCCTTTTCGTGGCAAAGAATGACCATAGCCGCTAGAAGAATTCATCCTCCCGCGCGTGATTCGCGCGCGGGCCGTTTTGAAATGTGGTGACCATGACCGATTTGCCGGAAATTCCTGAACAGGCCGAATATGGCGCGGACTCGATCAAGGTGCTCAAGGGGCTTGACGCGGTGCGCAAGCGGCCCGGCATGTATATTGGCGATACCGATGATGGCTCGGGACTGCATCACATGGTCTACGAAGTGGTGGACAACGCCATCGACGAGGCGCTGGGTGGCTGGGCTGATCTGGTTACCGTCACGCTCAATCCGGACGGGTCTGTGACGGTGACCGACAATGGCCGCGGCATTCCCACCGACATGCATGAAGAGGGCGTTTCGGCGGCGGAAGTCATCATGACGCAGTTGCATGCGGGCGGGAAGTTTGACCAGAATTCCTACAAGGTTTCAGGCGGCCTGCACGGCGTTGGCGTTTCTGTCGTCAACGCATTGTCAGTTTCGCTGAAACTTAAAATCCGCCGCAAGGGGCACATTCACGAGATGAGCTTCACGCATGGCAATGCGGATTCGCCGTTGATCGTCACTGGCGATTGCGGCACGGAGACCGGCACGGAAGTGACCTTCCTGCCCTCGACGGACACATTCACCAAAACCGAATTTGACTACAATACGCTCGAGCATCGCTTGCGGGAGCTCGCCTTCCTGAACTCGGGCGTGCGGATCATTCTGACCGATCGGCGGCATGCCGATGAGAAGAAGACCGAGCTGATGTATGAGGGCGGGCTGGAGGCGTTTGCCCGCTATCTCGACCGCGCCAAGAAGCCGCTGGTCGATACGCCGATCACCATCAATGCCGAGAAAGACGGCATCACGGTGGAAGTGGCGATGTGGTGGAACGACAGCTACCATGAAAATGTGCTGTGTTTCACCAACAACATTCCGCAGCGCGATGGCGGCACGCATCTGGCAGGCTTCCGCGGCGCGTTGACGCGGCAGGTTGTCGGCTATGGCGAATCGTCCGGCATGACCAAGAAGGAAAAGGTGGCCATCACCGGCGATGACTGCCGCGAGGGACTCACAGCCATCCTTTCGGTCAAGGTGCCGGACCCGAAATTCTCCTCGCAGACCAAGGACAAGCTCGTGTCGTCCGAAGTGCGCCCTGCTGTCGAAAACCTTGTCAACGAGGCACTCGGCTCATGGCTGGAAGAACATCCGACGCAGGCCAAGGTGCTGATCGGCAAGGTGATTGAAGCGGCTGCCGCACGCGAAGCTGCGCGCAAGGCGCGTGAGTTGACACGCCGCAAAGGTGCGCTGGAGTTTTCGTCCCTGCCCGGCAAGCTTGCCGATTGTCAGGAGCGCGATCCCGCCAAGTCTGAGATTTTTATTGTCGAGGGTGATTCTGCCGGTGGTTCGGCCAAGGGCGGGCGCTCGCGCCAGAACCAGGCGATCCTGCCGCTGCGCGGCAAGATCCTCAATGTCGAGCGCGCGCGGTTTGACCGGATGCTGGGTTCGGACCAGATCGGCACGCTGATCATGGCGCTGGGGACCAGCATCGGCAAGGACGAGTTCAACGCCGAAAAGCTGCGCTACCACAAGATCATCATCATGACCGACGCTGACGTCGATGGCGCGCACATCAGGACGCTGTTGCTCACCTTCTTCTTCCGGCAAATGCCGGAGCTGATCGAGCGCGGCCATCTCTACATCGCCCAGCCGCCGCTGTACAAAGTGATGCGCGGCAAGTCTGCGCTGTATCTCAAGGACGAGCGTGCGTTCGAAAGCTATCTGGTTGATCAGGGCCTTGATGAAGCGCGTCTCGAGCTTTCGACCGGTGAGGTGCGCACCGGCACGGATCTGCGCGGGGCTATTGACGATGCGCTGGCTGTGCGCACGCTGATCTCCGGCCTTCATTCACGCTATAGCCGCACGGTCGCCGAACAGGCGGCAATTGCAGGCGCCCTGAACCCGGCAGTGCTTGCAGACACCGCCCGCGCTGTTGCGGCAGCGGAAGAGGTGGCGCAGCGTCTTGACGCTGTGGCTGAAGAAACAGAGCGTGGCTGGACCGGCCGGATCAATCCATCGAACGACGGCGGCGGCGGGTTGGTGTTTGAGCGCATGGTGCGCGGTGTGAAGGAAGTGGCAGTGCTCGATGCCGCATTGATCGGCTCGGCGGATGCACGCCAGCTCGACCGCTATTCGACGCGCCTCAGGGAGGTCTATTCCAACCGCCCGAAGCTCATCCGCAAGGACGTCTCGGAAATGATCTCCGGCCCGATGAAGCTACTCGAAGTCGTCTTCGCCACAGGCCGCAAGGGCGTCACCATGCAGCGCTATAAAGGACTTGGCGAAATGAACGCCGAGCAATTGTGGGAGACGACGCTCGACCCCAATGCCCGGTCCTTGCTGCAAGTGAAGGTGCATGACGCAACGGATGCAGATTCGCTGTTCTCACGGCTGATGGGCGACGAAGTGGAGCCGCGGCGCGAGTTTATTCAGGAAAATGCGCTGAGCGTGGCTAATCTGGACGTTTGATTTCACTCCGAATTCTTGACGTGTCGATCCGGTATGGGACGTTTCTTATGTCGCGTTTGAGCTCATATTTTGCCAAGTCAAAGTTGATACGGACACTGTTCAAGCAGCCGACCATCCCGAGAGCGGCGGTGGAGTCTGAAGGCGTTTTTCGTGGCCCGGGAGGTCAAAAGGTTCGCGTCGCTGTTCATCACTTTGAAAATGAACCAAGAGTTTCATCCAAGGCCTTGCTTCGCGTCGAGTTCATCAATGCCGGATCATCCACTATCCAGCCGTTGCAGTTGCAATTGATCTGGACGGTTCAATTGGCGTCAGCGGAACAATCACTTCGGCTGGAACAAAATGCTTTGACGTTGGAAACGTTGGGACCTCATGAATCCATTGTTGAGAGCGTTTCTGTCGCGGTCCCGGTCAATGCGCCCTATAACGTGTCGATTGCGTTCAATATCTTTTCCGGATCTGAAACCTGGACACCCATCGCTGGCGATGTCCGGATCGAAAGGCATGTCCTTGGTCAGCAAGCGCATCAGGCTGATACGGGATTCAGTTATATAAAGGCCTATCAAGCAGCGGACCTTGAGAAGGATTATTGGACGATCGTCGGGCCAGCATCACGGGACGAGCATGAAATGCTGGGGCGCGGAAAACGTGACACGCTTGTTGCCCATGGATTGACGAGTCATTCGAAAATTCTCGACATCGGCTGCGGTACCGGCCAACTGACTGATGCGCTTGTACCGTTGCTTGGATCAACCGGCACCTACTACGGCATCGACATCGGCGCCCAGGCTATCGAATTTTGCCGCAAACGATTTGTGATGCCGAATTTTCATTTCGCCGTGAACGGACAAACGGAGATTCCGATCAGCGGCATCCAGTTTGATGTCATTTATCTGGGCAGCGTGTTCACGCACATGACGCCGGATGAAATCAATCCGATGCTGGGGGAAATGCGCCGCCTTATCGAGGATACAGGGTTTG
This sequence comes from Phyllobacteriaceae bacterium, assembly GCA_031377485.1. GTDB lineage: Bacteria > Pseudomonadota > Alphaproteobacteria > Rhizobiales > Rhizobiaceae > JANMEX01. The sequence goes on along the minus strand of JANMEX010000199.1, from coordinate 9,453 downwards.
TTCATGTCGACGCTTTTGTTTCCCCGCAGGTCGATGGCTATTTGGGCAGCCAAGGCATGATCATCCTGAATGAAGACGATTTGCTCGCACTTTTTGGCGCAAATGGATTCCGCTGGAAGGAAATCGGCCAAATCAACTGGAACGAAGATTGTCGCCGGGTAATATACCATCTGACGACCGTTTCGTCCAAAGCCACATCTTAAACCGCATCTTTTCCCGTCTTTCCTGCTGTTCTGATTAGAATTTACTCGGCAAAACAACCTGATGCATTGTCGAAGTTTCACACTTTCGATCCGGCTGGCAAACGGCACATTCTCACAACCTTACAAATTTGTATGTTTCGCGCCATGCCTGTTTATGACGCGGCGCTTAGGTTTGGTTTGACAGGCCGGGCTCTGAACGGTCGCATTTCACCTGCGCATCCGCGCTGATTTGGAGACGATCGATGAAGAAATTCATTTTTACTGCCGCAGTTTCAGCTGGCCTTCTAACCGCTTTCGCAACGGCTTTTGCTGCTGATGTTGTTCTTTGCGAAGAGATGCTGAAGAGCGTGCAAGCCGCGTCCACGACGGCAAAGCTGAGTGAAGCTGACAAGGCAGCGGTGGCTGATTTGCAAATGAAGGGCACTGAACGCTGCAATGCGGATGATGATGCGGGCGCTGACACGTTTTTTGCCGATGCATTGAAGCTTCTTGGCAAATAGCGCCGAATTGTAAAGTGAAGGAAGAGCGCCATGATGATGTCGAATGACACGGCGAGCATTGGTGGTCCGGTGCAGTATAACCGGGTGCCAAAGGTGACAGCGGACTTCTGGCTGATCAAGCTTCTGGCGGTGACAGTCGGCGAGACGGCTGCGGATTACATGAACCTTGATCTTGGCCTTGGCCTTTCAACCACATCGTGGATCCTTGCCGGATTTCTGATCGCCGCACTTATGGTGCAGTTTTCGCAACGCAGATATGTCCCGGTCTATTATTGGGTGGCCGTGGTGTTCATCAGTGTGGTCGGCACCTTGATCACTGACAATCTGGTGGACAATCTCGGCTATAGCCTGCCGGCAACAACGTTTTGGTTTTCTATCGCGCTGGCAGTGACTTTTGCTGTCTGGTTCGCATTTGAGAAGACACTCTCCATCCATTCGATCTTTACGTTTCGGCGTGAGGCGTTTTACTGGCTGGCGATCCTGTTCACTTTTGCTCTCGGCACGGCGGCTGGTGATTTGATGGCAGAGCAGATGGGGCTTGGATATTTGCAAACCGGGCTCGTGTTCATCGCCGTCATCGCAACAATTGCAACTGCCTATTTCGTGTTCAAAATCAACGACATTCTCGCCTTTTGGCTGGCCTATATCTTCACACGTCCCATGGGCGCCTCATTCGGCGATCTGATGTCACAGCCACCTGAATATGGCGGGCTTGGCTTTGGCACCACCAACACCAGCCTTTTGTTTTTCGCCGGCATCGCTTTGATCATCGTCTTGATGAGCGTGACCCATCGGGGTGAAGAGTTGGTCAAAGTTTGAAATTCCTTCCAGATTTGGGTTTGGGCGCTATCTGGAAGGCGGGCGGGCCGGAGCAATCCGGTCCGCCACTTTTTCAGGCCGCTTTTCTTGATGCCCGAGCAAAACCGACACAATTTTGGCAGTTCTTTCATGTTTGGCTTTGTTCATGAAAATTCTCCTGATTGAAGACGATGCGCAGTCGGCTGCGTTTGTCGAGCGCGGGCTGCGTGAGGCCGGGCATGTGTGCGACATTGCCGGTCACGGCGACGATGGCTTGTTCATGGCCACGCGCGAGACGTATGACGTTTTGATCGTGGACCGGATGCTGCCCGTGCTCGACGGACTGTCGCTTTTGAAGGCGCTGCGGGCCGCGGGAAAACAAACACCGGCGCTGTTTTTGACATCCGTCGGCGGCGTTGACGACCGGGTGGAGGGACTTGAAGCCGGGGCGGATGACTATCTGGTCAAGCCGTTTGCATTTTCCGAACTTTTGGCGCGTGTGCATGCGCTTGGCCGCAGGCCGCAGGCAGTGAGCGAGGCTGCCGGGCTTCGGGTCGAGGATCTCGAGATGGACATCATCCGCCGCCGCGTGACACGGGCAGGCCAGGTGATTGAACTCTTGCCAAAAGAATTTGCGCTTCTCGAAATCCTGATGCGAAATGAAGGGCGAATATTGACGCGCACAATGCTGTTGGAGCGGGTATGGAACCTGCATTTTGATCCCAAGACGAGTGTGGTGGAAACGCACATCAGCCGCCTTCGCGCCAAAATCGACAAGCCGTTCGCTACAGCGCTTCTGCATTCACAGCGCAGCACAGGCTACTCGCTCCATGCGCCGCGCTAAGTTTCAGCGCAGCATTCCTTTTCGGCTGGCTGTGCTGTTCATCAGCCTGTTTCTGGGATCATTTCTCTTGTCCGGCATTGCCGCTTATCAGTTCATGCGCGGTGAGTTTGCAAAACGGGATGACAGACTGATCCAGACCAATTTCGAAGTTTATGCAAGCTCTTACAGGACCGACGGAATCCGGGACCTGACCGACAACATCAATCTGCAAATCGCCGCGACATCTGACGGCGAAAACATCTTTCAGCTGGTTGCCCCGAATGGCGATGTGCTTGCCAGCAACATCCCGCAGATCAAGCCGAAACCGGGTTGGTCAACCGTCAACGGGGCGACGCTTGGCAAGGATTCCGATCTTTCGTTCCGCATCTATGACGGAAGCTTTGACGGCTACCGGCTTGTGCTGGGCGCAAATAATGAGGATCTGAAATCGCTGGAGGAAATCGCTCTTGCAAGCTTCGGCTGGGCCACGCTGTTTTCACTTGTACTGGCGGTCGGAGGCGCGGTGCTGATTGCATCACGGGCGCGGCAGCGCTTTGATGCAGTGCGAATTACCATGGATCAGGTCAGCGAGGGCAACCTTGAGGCGCGGGTTCCCTTGGTCGGCAATGGCGATGATCTGGATGTTTTATCTGACGATATCAATGTGGCGTTGAGCAGGCTCGGACACTTGGTGGAGGGCATGCGCCAGGTCAGCAATGACATTGCGCACGAATTGAAAACACCCTTGAACCGTCTGAAAATCCAAATTGAAAGTGCACTTGAAAAGCAGGCGAAAGGTCGGCGCGTCGCCAGCGAATTGCAAGCGGCCAATGATGAGGTTGACCGGATCAGCGAAACATTTGCCGCGCTGCTGCGCATTGCACAAATTGAATCAGGCGCGCGCAAGGCGCGGTTCGCCCGGCTGGACTTGCGGGATATTGTCGATGAGATCGCCGAAATCTACGCAGCGGTTGCGGCCGATTCATCGCTTCAGATTCACTTCTCGGACTCAAAAATTGAAGTTCCGGTTTCCGGCGACCATGAATTGCTGGTCCAGTCGCTGGCCAATCTTGTAGAAAACTCCATCCGGCACTGCCCTGCCGGCGCGACGATTGATGTTGCAGTAGACCTGCACAACGGCAAATCACGCATCACCGTTGCCGATAACGGGCCGGGCATTCCGCAGACTGAGCGCGGCAATGTTGTGCGACGTCTATACCGGCTCGATAAAAGCCGCACGACGCCCGGTGCAGGGCTGGGCTTGGCGCTGGTAAAAGCCGTGGCCGATTTGCATGGTGCCTCGCTTTCATTTGAAGACAATATGCCTGGCCTGCGGGTCGAACTTACTTTCGAAGGCGGATGATCAACCAGCGCCCAGCCTTGCCGGTGCTAGACTTTCTTTGACATCAGTCCGGGGCGGCGTGCAGAAACCATTACCAAGGGCAGTGACTGGCTCTGCGGGCTCAATTGCCCGAGATTTTCTGTTCCCGCCCGGCAACAGATAACTTCTTGCCCCACACATGGCTTCGCGTGCACTTGGAAAACTTCCGCTTGCGCCTGCATTGTGCCGGGCGCAGTGGTGCGAAATTGGTGTGCCCACTCACCAGAAGGGAGCGTGAGGCAAGTTGAAGAAATTATACCTGATCATGCTCGCGTTCGTCGGTGTGACCTTTGCTATTCTGGCGGTCTGGCAATCCACTATTTGGACAACGGGCCGTGTGGAATCCATACCCCTTAACTTTGTCATGGGAGGGACGGAAATTGAACCGCCTGCCCGAATATGGATCGATACCGATGCGGCGTGCGGGGCGACGCCGAGGACCGACCCGGATGACTGCCTTGCGATTGTCTGGCTTGCAGCGCACGGGTTCAACATTGCCGGCATTTCCACCAGTTTCGGCAATGCCGACGGACCGACAGTCGAACAGACCACCCGTTCGCTGGCCGCCAAAATGGCCGGAGAAGGCATGCCGAATATTCCGGTTTGGAAAGGGCTTGCCGTACCGCAGCCCGCGGGAACAGCGCCAACGTCTGCCGGTGTGGGTGAACTGCGCAAAGCGCTGGAGGCAGGGCCATTGACCATTCTCGCCCTTGGCCCGCTAACCAACACTGCAGCAGCGCTTGACGGCAGGCCGGACCTGAAACCGAATGTGTCACGCATCATCGCTGTCATGGGGCACAGGCCGGGGCATCTGTTTCATCCGGCGGAAGGCGTGGGGTCCGGCGCGCTCTTCGGCCACGGCCCGATATTCCGCGACCTGAACTTTTCAGTGGATCCTGATGCGGCAACGCGCGTTCTGGTGCTGGACCTGCCTCTGGTTTTGGTGCCGTATGACGCTGCGAGAGGCGTCATGATCACCAGTGCGGATCTGGATCGTCTGTCTGCTCAAGGCTCTGTTTTCAATGACCTTTCCCAATCGACCCGTGGCTGGCTCGCCTTCTGGAATGACGATGTCGGGCTGCCGGGCTTTTATCCTTTTGACTGGGTTGCCGCCGCCAAAATTGCCAACCCGAGCCTGTTTGGCTGCGCAAAGACGAAAGCAATCGTTGCGTGGGAATGGGCGTTTTGGCTGATCCCGCGGCAAGGCCTGATCGTCGGCGATCCACCGTCGGGAGAAAGTGGCGGAACCGACGTGCTTTACTGCGCTCAAACATCGCCGCTGCTGCATGATTTTCTGCTTTCCGGAAAAGCTGGATAGATGAGCCGGGCATTTTCGTGTTCGGTATGCGGCAATTGATCACCAAAGCCTAAATCTACACCCTTAACTTCACCCGCTCCGAAATCATCAAATGCCCGAATGCAAATACCATTGCAGCAGCCGCTGCCAGTCCAAGTGCGTCAATTCCCCAAGCCTTCAGCACTTGCCCGCCGATGAATGAGCCGAGCGAGGCGCCAATGTAGATCGACGCAGCGTTCAGGGCGAGGACGACGGACTGGCGCTCCGGGGTTTGCAGGACGAGGCGGGTCTGCTGGGCGGCCATGAAGGACCAACCGAAGCTGGACCAGACAAAGCCCATGACAGCGAGGATGACGACCGGCATTGGCAGGAACGAGAATAGCGACAGCATGACCATCTGGCCGCCGCACAAGATCATCAGCGTACGCTTGGAGCCGAGCCTGTCGTTCAAGCGGCCGCCAAGCCAATTTCCATTGACCGCACCAAGGCCGAGCATCAACAGGAACAGCGAGACGCCGTTGCGGTCAAAGCCCTGTTTTGCCTCCAGAAGCGGCGCGAAATAGGTGAAGAGAATGTAGATCGCACCGAGAAAGGTCGCGGTATAGAGCACCGACAGCATCGAACGCCAGTCGGCCAGCGCCTCGCCAAGCGTTTTCAGCGAATTGACCTGGAAGGACACGGCTTTTGGTACCAGCGCCATGCACAGCGCGACCGACGCTGCGGCGAGAATTGCCACGACGATAAACGCCGCCTGCCAGCCGAAAGTATAGCCGATCCACGCGCCGGCCGGAACACCGAGCGCCTGCGCCAGCGTCAGTCCGAAGAACACGTTGGACAAAGCCTTGCCGCGATCTTCCGGCGCGCTTACAGAGAAGGCGACACTTGCGGCCACCGGCGTGAACATGCCGGAGCCTGCAGCGGCAACCACACGGGCGGCGTAAAGCAGCGTCGTGTCGGTGGCGAGCGCCGTCAGCGCCGCGCCCAAACCAAACAGGCTCATGCCGACCAGCAGCACATTGCGCCGCGACCATGTTCCGGTCATGGCCACCAAAAGCGGCGATAAAAATGCATAGGCAATGGCGTAGGCGGTCAGGACAAAGCCTGCCTCTTGGCTTGTCATGCCAAGGCCTACGCTGATCGGCGTCAACACGCCGATGACAACAAACGCGCCCATCCCGATGGCAAAATTCGCCGCCGACAGCGTGGCAATAAGGATGGATGCTTTGGCTTTGGTCATGCGTGCACCTGAAATTTTTCGTGAGCGGTCGCCGCAAAGCGTCTCGGGAACCAGCGACAAGCAGATGCGTTATTCAACTAGGACAATGACGTCCCGCAAACAAGTCAACGGAGTTGATCAAATGGCAAGCGAAAAGAAACTGGACGATCTTTTTCATCACACGCTTCAGGACATATACTATGCTGAAAAGCAGATCCTCAAGGCCATTCCCAAGATGATGGCAGGCGCGAAATCACCTGAGTTGAAGAAGGCGTTCGAGCTTCACAAGGACCAGACCGAAGTGCATGTCACCCGGTTGGAAGAAGTGTTCAAGATCATCGGCGAACCGGCCAAGGGCGTCAAATGCGATGCCATTGAAGGGATACTGAAGGAAGGCGAAGGCGTTCTCGCCGATTTCGGCAAGACCGTTTCCGGCGACGCCGCGATCATTGCGGCAGCGCAGGCTGTCGAGCATTATGAAATCACCCGCTACGGCACACTGCGCCGCTGGGCCAAGGTGCTGGGCATGAAGGACGCGCAGGCGATCCTTGAAAAGACGCTGGCCGAGGAATCCAAGACTGACGAGGACCTGACCGCGCTGGCTGACACCTATGCCAACAAGGAAGCCGCTTAATTTGATCCAGACCTGAGACACCCGCTGTTGGCGCTGCAAACGAGCGCGCTAACAGCGGCTTGCCTTCACTTACCGGTGAGGCCGCGTTATCGGCCTTTCAATCCTGCACTGGCACAGCCATATTCCCGCCGGGCAGGATTATCACATGAGTCAGGGACCGGACACACTTCTCGACAGGATCGGCGCCTATCTGGCGGGGCGCCTCAATGCGGAATCGTCAGGCTACAAGCCATTTACGCCCTCTGATCCCGATACGTTGCGGCGTGTCCTTGAACCGGGCGACATCTTGTTGATCGAGGGCAATCAATATGTCTCCAGCGCCATCAAATATCTGACCCAATCGACCTGGAGCCATGCAGCGCTTTATGTCGGCGATGAATTGCCGGAGAGTTCGGATGGAGGCCCTCGCCCGCGTCTGATCGAGGTTGTGCTGGGCGATGGCTGCATTGCCTCGCCACTGGAAAAATACCAGACCTACAACACCCGTATATGCCGCGCCGTGGCGCTGACGCCGGACGACCGGCAGGGCGTCATCAACTTCATGATTTCACGGCTCGGCACCCGCTATGACACAAAGAACATTTTCGACATGCTGCGCTATTTCTTCCCCACCCCGCCGGTTCCCGTGCGCTGGCGGAGGCGAATGATTGCATTTGGCTCGGGCGAACCCACCCGCGCTGTTTGCTCGACGCTGATTGCCGAAGCGTTTGGCAAGATCGGCTATCCGATCCTGCCGGAAGTGACGAGTGCGCCCGGTCGCACTTCGGCAAAGTCCGACTATTCCCGCCGCGAAATCCTGCACATCCGCCATTATTCGCTCTACACCCCGCGTGATTTCGACCTGTCACCGTATTTCGAAGTGGTGAAGCCAACAATCGAACACGGGTTTGATTATAAGCGGCTGGAATGGAGCCATGCGCCGGTGACAGGGGAATAATCGCCACCTCCCCCTCCCAATACCTTGAATCAAACACCACCTAGGGGTATCGGCTAACCTCAAGATTTTTCCGGCGCCTTTGACGCGGCCAAATTTTCAAGGACCAGACCCATGCCCGTTTATCGTTCACGCACCACAACACATGGCCGCAACATGGCTGGCGCGCGCGGCCTCTGGCGCGCCACCGGCATGAAAGACAGTGATTTCGGCAAGCCGATCATCGCCGTGGTCAATTCGTTCACCCAGTTCGTGCCCGGCCATGTCCACCTGAAAGACCTTGGACAGTTGGTCGCCCGCGAGATCGAACGGGCGGGCGGCGTGGCCAAGGAATTCAATACCATCGCCGTCGATGACGGCATCGCCATGGGCCATGACGGCATGCTCTATTCGCTGCCGTCGCGCGAGATCATCACCGATTCGGTCGAGTTCATGGTCAACGCCCACTGCGCTGATGCCATGGTCTGCATTTCCAACTGCGACAAGATCACACCGGGCATGCTGAACGCTGCGCTGCGGCTCAACATTCCAGCCGTGTTCGTTTCCGGCGGGCCGATGGAAGCCGGCAAGGTGATCCTGAATGGCAAATCTCAGGCGCTTGACCTTGTCGACGCCATGGTCGCCGCCGCCGACGACAATATATCGGATGCCGATGTTGCCGCCATCGAGCGTGCCGCCTGCCCGACCTGCGGCTCCTGCTCTGGCATGTTCACTGCCAACTCGATGAATTGCCTGACCGAAGCGCTCGGCCTGTCGCTGCCCGGCAACGGCTCGACGCTTGCCACCCATGCCTTCCGCGAAGGCCTGTTCCTGCAAGCCGGGCGCACCATTGTTGATCTTTGCAAGCGGTATTACGAACAGGACGATGCTTCAGTTTTGCCGCGCGCCATTGCCAACAAGGGCGCATTCGAAAACGCCATCGCTCTCGATATCGCCATGGGCGGCTCGACCAACACCGTGCTGCACATTCTGGCGGCCGCCTACGAAGGCGGCGTCGATTTCACCATGGATGACATCGACCGGATGTCGCGCAGGGTTCCGTGCCTGTCAAAGGTCGCGCCGGCCAAGTCTGATGTTCACATGGAGGACGTCCATCGCGCAGGCGGCATCATGCGCATTTTGGGCGAACTCGAGCGCGGCGGCCTCATCAACAGCGAGTGCGGCACTGTCCATGCCGCAACACTTGGCGATGCGATCAACCAGTGGGACATCACCCGCACCAATTCAGACAGCGTTCGCGAATTCTTCCGCGCCGCGCCCGGCGGCATCCCGACACAGGTCGCCTTCTCGCAGAAAGCCTTGTGGGACGAACTCGATACCGACAGTGAAAATGGCGTCATCCGCTCGGTCGAGCATCCGTTCTCAAAGGATGGCGGCCTTGCTGTGCTCAAGGGCAACATCGCGATCGACGGCTGCATCGTGAAGACGGCGGGCGTTGACGAGAGCATCCTGAAATTTTCAGGCCCCGCCCGCGTGTTTGAAAGCCAGGACGCCTCTGTAAAGGCGATCCTGTCGAACGAGATCAAGGCAGGCGATGTCGTCGTCATCCGCTACGAAGGACCGCGCGGTGGCCCCGGCATGCAGGAGATGCTCTATCCGACCAGCCATCTGAAATCCAAGGGCATGGGCAAAGTCTGCGCCCTTTTGACCGATGGCCGTTTCTCCGG
>JANMEX010000184.1:0-2676 GCA_031377485.1 Phyllobacteriaceae bacterium | reverse complement strand
CAACAAGTGACCCACCTAACGGGGCAAAGGCTTTAGTCAATTTCCGCGTCGGGTTGACAATGGTAGCTCCCGCACGAAGATTGAAATTGCCTTCTTCATAAAGAATGTCGGTGTCAGCCGTGCCGCGACCGAAGCCGCCTGCATGAGCTACGCTCAAAACGCTGGCTGTGGCGAGAAAGGCCAGTGCCGAAATCTTCAGAATATTACGAGCCATTGAGGCCTCCCCAGAAGTCAAATCACCCTCACGAAGGTGTGTCATAAACTTGGTAGCAAATTTGTTTACGGGCGCAACGGTTTTCGTGGCGAGAATCGGGCAAGAAAGTGTCGCTTTGACCATATTTGGGCGGTTTGCTTGAAACTTTTGGGAAAAATATGACCAAAATGGCCGTTATTGCGTTGAAAACGTTACGTCAACCGGTCATCAATGTGGCAAAAACGAGGTTGTTGCGGAAAAGCAACAGCGTGTGGACAATCTCCGGATGCGGCTTGCGAAGCACTCTACAGCGAGTTTGGCGAATGGAAACCGGCCATTTTCTGCCGGCTTCCGTGCAAACGAAGCGAATCCTGTGTCAGCCTTTTGCAAGGCGACTGAGCGCCACATTTATCTTTTGTGCCTCCAAGACCAACTCTGCATGACGCTCGCGTTCAGCAGCGACAACTTCTTCCTTGGCGTTGGCGACAAAACGTTCGTTGGATAGTTTGCCGTCGATACGGGCAAGCTCTGCGTCGATCTTGGCCATTTCTTTCCCCAAACGGGCGCGTTCGGCGTCAAGATCAATCAGGCTGCCGAGCGGCAGGCACATGGTGGCTTCACTGACAACGATTTGCGCGGCGGCTTTCGGCGCTTCATCGGCGAGCGAAATGTCCGTGACGCGTGCAAGCCGCTTGATCGCCGCATCGTGGCGGATGAGGCGGTCCCTGGTGGTGGCGTTGGCACCGACTGAGACCAGTGGCGCTTGCGCCGATGGCGGCACGTTCATTTCGGCGCGCACGGAGCGGATGCCGGACACAAGGTCTACCAGCCAGTTGATGTCGTCAGCCGAAGCTTCATCGGCAAAGGACGGCTCCGGCCATTCGGCATGGCACAGCAGCGTTTTGCGCGGGTTGCCCTCACCTGCCGTCAGTGCCCAAAGCTCTTCGGTCATGAACGGCATGAACGGGTGCAGCAAGCGATATGTCTCGTCTAGAACATAGGCAAGCGTGGCTTGCGCCTCCGCCTTTTCAGCTTCGTTGTCGCCCATGAATACCGGCTTCAAAAGTTCGAGGTACCAGTCGCACAATTGGTTCCAGACAAACTTGTACGCGGCGCCTGCGGCATCGTTGAAGCGGTAGCTTTCGATGGCCTCAGTGACTGACGCTGATGCGCGGCCAAGCTCTGTCAATATCCAGCGGTTTACGGCGAGTTTGGCATTCTTCGGTTTGAAGTCCGCCTTTGCTGCCATGCCGTTCATTTGGGCGAAGCGGGTGGCGTTCCACAGTTTGGTGCCGAAGTTGCGGTAGCCGGCAATGCGGGCGGGATCGAGCTTCACGTCGCGCCCTTGCGCGGCCATGATGGCAAGCGTGAAGCGCAGCGCGTCCGCGCCGTATTCGTCGATCAGTTCCAGCGGGTCGATGACGTTGCCCTTGGACTTCGACATTTTCTGTCCGTTCTTGTCGCGGACAAGCGCATGGACATAGACTGTGTGGAACGGCTCAAGCGGATTGCCGTGCTCATCTTTCATGAAGTGCAGGCCCATCATCATCATGCGGGCGACCCAGAAGAAGATGATGTCAAAACCGGTGACAAGAACGTCGGTCTGGTAATATTTTGCCAGTTCCGGTGTCTTTTCCGGCCAGCCGAGGGTGGAGAACGGCCAGAGCGCGGAGGAGAACCATGTGTCGAGCACATCCTCGTCACGGGTCAGGATCGCGCCGACGTTGAAGTTTTCGATCTGGTCGAGAACCCATGGCTTCCACGGGCCTTCGAGTGCCAGATAATACTCCATTGCGTCGTCAAGCGCCTCGTTGACGTTTCTGGCGACGAACACTTTGCCATCCGGACCGTACCAGGCCGGTATCTGATGGCCCCACCACAGCTGGCGCGATATGCACCAGGGCTGGATGTTTTCCATCCACTGGAAGTACGTCTTGTCCCAGTTTTCGGGCACGAATTTGGTGCGGCCTTCACGGACGGAAGCGATGGCGGGTTTGGCCATTTCGGCCGCGTTGACGTACCATTGTTCGGTGAGAAACGGCTCGATTGGCACGCCGCCCCGATCTCCGTGCGGCACCTGATGGGTGTGCGGCTCGATCTTTTCGAGGAAGCCGCCGGCCTCCATCATCTCAACGATCTTTTTGCGGGCGGCGAAGCGATCAAGTCCGTCGAGCGCCAGTGTTTCCTCAGGAACTGAATCCAGACCATCGAGGAAGTCACTGTTATCATTGAGTGTAATCTTGGCTTCGGTGGTCAAAATACCGATGGCGGGAAGCTTGTGGCGCTTGCCGACTTCGAAATCGTTGAAGTCATGGGCAGGCGTGATCTTGACCGCGCCGGTGCCTTTTTCCGGGTCGGAATATTCGTCTGCAACGATCACCACGCGGCGGCCGACCAGCGGCAGGATGATATGTTTGCCGACAAGATGCTCGTACCGCTCATCGTCGGGGTGGACGGCAACGCCGGTGTCGCCGAGCATGGTT
>JANMEX010000168.1:0-12817 GCA_031377485.1 Phyllobacteriaceae bacterium | reverse complement strand
CTTTCGCAGCGCTGCGATCTGGACGGTGAGGTTGCCTTCCTCGACAATCTGGCCCGGCCAGACACGCTCCATCAGGTCGGTTTTGGTAACCAGTTGGCCCCTTGCTTCGGCCAGCACCTGAAGCAGCACAAGCGCGCGATGGCCAAGAGCGAGCGGCACACCGTCGCGCAGGAGCCTGCCATTGTCGGGCTCCAACCGGAACGGACCGAATAGGATTGCAGTGTTGCCCATGTAAGGACAATAACCGGCTCTTGACCTAGGGTCAGCAGAAATCTTCAGACGTGTTTCAAGCGTTGCCCGCGCCTATTTCGTCGCCCATAGCACCTTGTAATAGGCATTGCGCGCCAGCTCGCCCGACTTGTAGAAACCTGCAGTCAGCGTTGCTTCATAAGGCAGATTGCGGTTGGCGACGAGGTAGAGCTTGCCGCCCTTGTGCAGGGCGTTATGGGCATTGCGGATGATGGCGTTGCCGATGGCCGGGTCTGCGGCGCGGCCCTGATGGAAGGGCGGATTCATGATGATCGTGTCATAGTCGCCGGAAGCCTTTTCGGCGATGAGGTCCTGCCAGTGGAATGTGGCTGCCATTTCAGGTGCGAGACGCGCCATGTTGGCTTTGGCGGCTTCCAGCGCGGCGTAGTCGGCCTCGTAAAGCGCGATGGATTTGACGGCAGGACAGGCGGCGGCAACTTCGGCGGAAAGATAGCCCCAACCGGCGCAAAAATCGGCGACGCGACCTTTCATGTCGCGTGGCAATTGTTCCATCAGGAAAGCGGAGCCGGGATCGACATGATCGGAGGAGAACATGCCGGGGGCGGCTTCATAACGGCTGTCGATCAGGGAAGGCGCTGCCTCTTCGAAGCGGGCACTGCCGGTATTTTGGAACCAATAGGCTTTGGCATGATGTTTGGACAGATTGCCGATGAGTTCGAACTGTCCGCCGACTTCCTTGGCCGCCGTGGCAACCCCGTCGTTCTTTGGGCCGGCGAAAATAATCACGCCACCGGCCGCGACACGCTCCAGCGCTTGGTTGAGAAAGGCACGGGTCAACCCGCGATGGCGGGAGACGAGGATCAGCGCGCCATCGAATGTACCATCGGGAAGCGTCGGCGTGACGGTGAAGCCTGCGCTTTGCAGTGTCTTGAAATCGGGGCGCATGCCCTGCACTGCGGTGATCTGCGATTTGGCAAGGTCGCTGTCCAGCGGCGGGAGGGATGCGTTGAGGAACAGCCAGCGCGCGCCCTCGCCGCCGGTTTCAACGTCACCGGTTGTAAAGGGCAGAAACAGGGTTTTGATCGCGCCGTCGTCCATATGAATTCCTGACCTTCAATGAGAAACGGGCGCGATATCATCGCGCCCGTCATAAACTTCAAGAGACGGAGCGGTTACTCGCTTGCGTCGTCGCCCTTTTCGCGGACGATTTCCTTGCCGGTGGCCTGATCGACGACCTTCATCGACAGGCGCACTTTGCCGCGCTCGTCAAAGCCCATCAACTTGACCCAGACCTTCTGGCCGTCCTTGACGACGTCGGTGGTCTTCTGGACACGGTCAGCGGCCAGCTGGGAGATGTGGACGAGGCCATCGCGTGCGCCAAAGAAGTTGACGAATGCGCCGAAGTCAGCGGTCTTGACGACCGTACCTTCGTAGATCTGGCCAACTTCCGGCTCAGCGACGATCGAGTGGATCCACTTCTTGGCGGCTTCGATTTCCTTGGCAGAGGACGAGGAAATCTTGACTGTGCCGTCATCATCAATGTTGATCTTGGCGCCGGTCTTTTCGACGATTTCGCGGATAACCGTGCCGCCGGTGCCGATCACTTCACGGATCTTGTCGGTCGGAATGGACATCTGTTCAATGCGCGGAGCAAATTCGCCGAGTTCCGCACGGCCTTCGGTGATGGCATTGCCCATTTCGGCGAGGATGTGGATACGACCGGCTTTCGCCTGTCCCAAAGCGACCTTCATGATCTCTTCGGTGATGCCTTCGATCTTGATGTCCATCTGCAGGGCAGTGATGCCGTTGGCAGAACCGGCCACCTTGAAATCCATGTCGCCAAGATGATCTTCATCACCAAGGATGTCGGACAGGACTGCAAAACGATCGCCTTCCTTGATAAGGCCCATGGCAATGCCAGCAACAGGGGACTTGAGCGGGACGCCCGCATCCATCAAGGCCAGCGAGGTGCCGCAGACGGTTGCCATCGAGGACGAGCCATTGGACTCGGTGATCTCGGAGACAGCGCGGATGGTGTAGGGGAAGCTTTCCTTGCCCGGAAGCATCGGACGGACAGCGCGCCATGCGAGCTTGCCATGGCCGATTTCGCGGCGGCCGGGCGAGCCCATGCGGCCGGTTTCACCGACTGAATAGGGAGGGAAATTGTAATGCAGAAGGAAGGTTTCCTTGTACATGCCTGTGAGTGAATCGACATACTGCTCGTCTTCGCCGGTGCCGAGCGTGGCAACAACGATTGCCTGTGTTTCGCCGCGGGTAAACAGCGCCGAACCATGGGTGCGCGGCAGAAGACCAACTTCAGACACGATCTTGCGAACAGTTGACAGGTCACGTCCGTCAATGCGCGAGCCGGTGTCAAGAATGTTCCAGCGAACAATCTTGGCCTGCAGCGACTTGAATACGGTGCCGATCTGCTCGGCAGTGTATTTGGCTTCTTCGCCTTCGGCAGGGGTGAAGGCAGCCTTCACTTTGGCCTTGGCAGCGTCAACTGCGATGTAGCGAGCCTGCTTGTCGATGATCTTGTAAGCATCGCGAAGATCTGCCTCGGCAACCTTCAGCATCTCTGCTTCCAGCGCGGAGAAATCTTCCGGCGTATATTCGCGGGCATCCTTGGCGGCAACTTCCGCCAGCTTGATGATCGCGTCGATGACCGGCTGGAATTCACGTTGACCGAACATAACGGCGCCGAGCATGGTCTCTTCGTCAAGTTCCTGCGCTTCTGATTCCACCATCAAAACCGCGTCGCCCGTGCCGGCAACGACCAGATCGAGCTTCGATTCCGGCATTTCATCGACGTTCGGGTTCAGGACATACTGGCCATTGATATAGCCAACGCGTGCTGCGCCTACCGGGCCCATGAACGGAACGCCAGAGAGCGTGAGGGCTGCGGACGCGCCGACGAGGGCGACGATGTCCGGATTGTTTTCCAGATCATGCTGGATAACGGTGACAACGACCTGCGTGTCATTCTTGTAGCCATCTGCAAACAGCGGGCGGATCGGGCGGTCGATCAGGCGGGAAACGAGGGTTTCGTTTTCCGACGGACGGCCTTCACGCTTGAAATAGCCACCCGGGATCTTGCCGGCGGCATAAGTCTTTTCCTGATAGTTGACGGTCAGCGGGAAGAAATCCTGGCCGGGCTTGGCGGTCTTGGCCGAAACGACGGTGGCGAGCACAACGGTTTCGCCGTAGGTCGCGAGCACGGCGCCGTCGGCCTGACGGGCGATCTTGCCGGTCTCGAGGATGAGCGGACGTCCGCCCCACTGAATTTCAACTTTGTGAGTTTTGAACATGTCTTGTCCTTTGTGGTGCAAAGCTGCATGGCGGATAATTGATCCGCACACACCAAACCGGGCACTCGTGCCGGAACGTTTCCGGCGTTTCATCGTGGTGGACGGGCCACGGGCAAGACAGCAGGACGTCCGGGGGAAGACCCTTTCGGGCGGCCTGCAATCCTGCCCCATGGGCAGGTCCGGATCTTTTTCCGCCGAATTGTCGGACAGGCGGTGTGTCCAGTCAGCCGCAGCAAATGGCGGCAAATAGAAAGACCGGCGGAACGAGGGTCCCGCCGGTCATAAAGTCTGTTAGCGGCGCAGGCTCAGCTTTTCGATGATGACCTGGTAGCGCGAAACGTCCTTGCGCTTGAGGTAATCCAAAAGCGAGCGACGCTGCGAGACGAGCGCCAGAAGGCCACGACGTGAGTGGTTGTCCTTCTTGTGGCCCTTGAAATGTTCGGTCAGGTTGGCAATGCGGTGCGAAAGGATCGCAACTTGCACTTCCGGGGAACCGGTATCGCCTGCGGCTTGACCAAATTCCTTGATGATTTCCTGCTTCTTTTCAGGCGTAATCGACATCGTATATTCCTTTTGTTTGAGGATAAGGACGCCCAGAGCCGGGATGTCGTCCAGCAAGGGCCATGAAAGCAACGGGCACAAAGCGCCATTGCTGCGGGGCGTATAGTGGAAAACGGGACGAAATGGAAGGGAAAGATTATCCGCGCTTTTGTGGCGCCAACAACAGCACCAGCGCTCCCAGCACGCCCGACGCCACCGATCCCGCAAGCACACCGATCTTGACCATGTTGCCGAGTGCATCGTTTTCTGGAAATGCCAACAGGCCGATGAACAGGCTCATGGTGAAGCCGACGCCGCAGAGGATCGAGACGCCGTAAACCTGGAGCCAAGTGGCATCGCGCGGCGCTTGTGTGATGCCGGAAGCGACGGCGAGACGCGTGGCGGCGAGGACCCCGACTTGTTTGCCGACGAAGAGGCCTGCCGCAATGCCGAGTGTGACCGGTTCTGCGAGCGAGGCGATGCTGACGCCTGTCAACGAAACGCCTGCGTTGGCAAAGCCGAAGATCGGCACGATCAGGAAGGCCACCCATTTGTGGAGGCCATGTTCAAGCCTGTGCATCGGCGAATGGGTGCTTGAACCGCCGGGTATCGCCAGCGCCAGCACTACGCCGGACAGCGTGGCGTGGATGCCGCTTTTGTGCATGAAATACCAAAGCACAACGCCAAGCGCGAGGAATGGCTCAAGCCGTTTGACACCCGCCAGATTGAGCGCGGCCAGCGCCACGGTGATCATCGCCACCGCGCCAAGCGACAGCATGTCGATCTGTGCGGTGTAGAAGATCGCGATGATGATCACTGCGCCAAGGTCATCAATGATGGCAAGCGCGGCAAGGAACACTTTAAGCGAGGGCGGCACCCGCTTGCCAAGGAGCGCCAGAATACCGAGCGCGAAAGCAATGTCAGTGGCAGACGGAATGGCCCATCCGGCGAGTGTGCCGGGTGTATTGCGATT
This sequence comes from Phyllobacteriaceae bacterium, assembly GCA_031377485.1. Classification (GTDB taxonomy): domain Bacteria; phylum Pseudomonadota; class Alphaproteobacteria; order Rhizobiales; family Rhizobiaceae; genus JANMEX01. The sequence continues at coordinate 7,783 of JANMEX010000168.1, read as the reverse complement.
GAACCAGACATAGACCAGCGCTGGAACCACCATGCCGCCAAGCGCGGCGATTGCGGGAAGGGCGCGCTGCGACCAGCTTGCCAGTTCGCCGCCCTGAAATTCACGCTTGATCTCAAGGCCGACCAAAAGGAAGAACACCGCCATCAGGCCATCATTGATCCAATGCAAAAGCGAAAGCCCGGCAAGATCGACATGCAGCGCATGGAAATAGCTATCCGCAAGCTGCGAGTTGGCCACGAGCAACGCCAGTGCGGCAACACCCATCAGGACCAGGCCGCCTGCCGATTCGCTGTCGAGAAATTCACGGATGGCCAATGAAAGGCCGGGCTTTGGTTTCGGGTCGCCTTTGGGTGTCTTCATGGTTGGCGAAACTAGACACTGCGCGCGAAAATGGAAGTGCTGTCTAACGGTTTTCAACTGGAACAGTTGTGGTTACTGTTGGACAAGGGAGACTCTCATGAAGCTGACCAATTGCCTCGTTTGGCTGGCAACCGCGTTTGCCTGCGCCATTTTTCCCTTTGCCGCGCAAGCGTCTGAAGCGATGGCCAGGCTTGATTTGACCACAAGCTGGCATGGCCTGTTGGCATTGGTCATCTTCGTTTTAGCCTATGGGCTGGTGGTTTTCGAAGAGCCGCTGCATTTGCGCAAGTCCAAGCCGGTACTGATGGCTGCCGGGCTGATCTGGCTTTTGATCGGCCTTGCCTATGCCGCAGCCAACAGGCCGGACGATGCGCACACAATGGCAATCTCAATGATCGGCGAGTTCGGCGAGCTGTTCCTGTTTCTGCTTGTCGCCATCACTTATGTGAACACACTTGAGGAGCGCCGGACATTTGATGTTTTGCGGGCACGGTTATCCGGGAGGGGGTTATCGTATCGGCAATTGTTCTGGCTGACCGGCATTGCCTCCTTCTTTCTGTCCAGCGTGCTCGACAACATGACGACCGCGTTGGTGATGGGCGCGGTAGTGCTGGCAATCGGGCGGGAGTCACCAAAATTTGTTGCCATTGCCTGCGTCAACATCGTGGTCGCGGCCAATGCGGGCGGGGCGTTCTGTCCGTTCGGTGATATCACCACGCTAATGGTCTGGCAAAAGGGCAAGCTGCAATTCTGGGACTTCTTTGCGCTGTTCATTCCGGCGGCGATCAACTTTCTGGTTCCCGCAGCTTTCATGCATTTCGGCATTCCCGAAGCGCAGCCATCGCGCTCGCGTGAAGATGTGCGAATGAAGCCCGGCGGGCGCGGCGTGATCATCCTTTTTGCAGCGACCATCGCCACGGCCGTTGCCTTCAAGAATTTTCTGCACCTGCCCCCCGCACTCGGCATGATGCTTGGCCTCGGCTATTTGCAGGTCTGGTCCTACATCCTGCAGCGGCGGGCACGGCGGCAATCCAACGCAGACATGGTGCTGGATTCGTTTGCGCAGGTTCAGCGCGTCGAATGGGACACGCTGCTTTTCTTCTTCGGCATCATCTTTGCCGTCGGCGGGCTCGGCGTCATGGGCTATCTCGCCCATGCGTCGCAGTTTCTTTATGCGGGCATGGGACCAACCTACGCCAACATTATCATCGGCGCATTGTCGGCCATTGTTGATAATATTCCGCTGATGTTTGCCGTTCTGACCATGGACCCGTCCATGTCGGCCGGGCAGTGGTTGTTGATCACGCTTACCTGCGGTGTCGGCGGTTCGATGTTGTCCATCGGCTCGGCGGCAGGCGTGGCGCTCATGGGGCAATCGCGCGGGCAATATACATTTTCCAGCCATCTGAAATGGACATGGGCGATTGCGCTTGGCTATGCGGCAAGCGTTAGTGCGCATTTGGTGATCAATTCAAGCTGGTTCTGAGTGCTATTCGAGCGTGCGGAGCAACTCCGGGATTTCACCCAGTGTCTCGACCACACGGAAACGCGGATGTCCTTCAGGCGCCGTTGCGAAGTCCAGTTCCCACATCAATTCATGCGGCACATGCACGCCCCATGATCCGGCTTCCAGCGCCGGAATGACATCTGATTTCAGCGAATTACCGATCATCATGGCCCGGGCTGCGCCGTCGGCATGGCGGGTGAAAATCCGCTCGTAGATCGCCGGCTTCTTGTCCGAGACTATTTCCACTGCATCAAAAAACTCACCAAGCCCGGATTGGGCAAGCTTGCGCTCCTGATCGAAGAGGTCGCCCTTGGTGATCAGGATGATCCGGTATTTGCCCGCCAGCGCGTCCAGCGTTTGCCGGACGTTCGGCAGTGTCTCGATCGGATAGTCGAGCATGGCACGGCCGAGTGCCAGTATCTGGCCGATCACAGCCTGCGGCACCGTGCCGTCGGTGACCTCAAGCGCCGTTTCGATCATCGACAGTGTAAAGCCCTTGGCGCCGAAACCGTAGAGTTTCAGATTTCGCCGTTCGGCTTCCAAGAGGCGCGAAGAAACATGATGGCTGTCGCCATGATCGGCCAAAAGTTCGGTGAAGCTCTTTTCCGTCAGTTGGAAAAAATGCTCATTTTGCCAAAGCGTGTCGTCAGCATCAAAGCCGATTGCGGTGAGGTTGGTCATGGATTGGAAAATGGCGCAGGCGCACTCTTGTCGTCAACCGTCATCTTCCTCACAACTCAGATACGGATCGAACACCCAGCCCGCCTTGTTGTCTTCGGCAAGACGTTCGACGGCAACCCACTTTTTGCCGTTGAGCATTTTCTCTTCATAGGGGCGGACGCGCACGCCGTTTTCCCATGTGCCCAATATCGCGCCCGCCGGCTGTTCGCGTATGTTCAAGGGGGTTCCGGTCGGATCTGTGACAGTGCAGATTTTGCCCATTTCATCTGATCCGCTGCATTTCAGATAGTTGGCGAAAACGAAGCCCCAGCTTTCCCCATACTTGGCGACCAGCGCCCATTTCTTGCCGTTCTGCTCCTTGTGCTCGATGAATTCGACCTTCGAGCCCTTTTTCAATGTCGAGAGTATCTTGCCGTTTGGACCATCGCGCACATTCAGCGGCGTGCCTGTCGGGTCAATCACGGTGCAGACCGGTGGGCCGTCGCAAGCAACGGCGACGGTTGCCAGAGTGGAAAAAACCATTGTGAGAATTGTCTTGCGCATTGCCCGGCCTTTCATGACGTGAAAACCATGCCCCAAAGCGAAGGATCAGCCAGAAAAGTTCCGTTGTAAAGCGGCGGATACGGCAGTTAGCCTACGCCTTGAACACGCGCTTGGGATGGAACTGCCCGGCGCGAATTTCGCCGATGGCAACGAGTGCGCCGCGCTCGGTTACATAGGCTTCGTCTGCTTCGATCGGCGCATCGCGGCCAAGCGCCATGACGGGATTGCCCATGCGGACGCGGTGGGCGCTGTCGCCCGTCAGAGCCAGATGCGGCAACCCTTCAAGCGCCTCGACCGGATCGATCAGGAACCCGTCCAGCGCGGTAAATGCCTCTGGCGCAAGGCCATCGGGGGTGCCGAGCTTTTCAAGCTCCGCCTTGGAAATGTCCGAAGCTGCGACCAGTTCGTCTTTGGTCACGGCATCCTCTTCATCAAACGGAGCAACGACCTCGCGGCGCAGCGCGCTCACATGGCCGTAACAACCGAGCAGCCGCCCGATATCGCGGGCGAGCGAGCGCACATAGGTGCCTTTGCCGCACTCGACCTCAAACACGGTTGCATTCGCGTCGGGCATATCGACAATGGTGAAGGCGTCAATTTCGATGTCGCGCGCCTGAAGTTCCACTTGTTCGCCGCCACGCGCCAGATCATAGGCGCGCTCGCCGTCAACCTTGATGGCAGAAAATTTGGGCGGAACTTGTGAGATCACGCCAGTGAACTGAGGCAGCAATGCCTCAATGGCAGCGCGGGTGGGGCGCTGGTCTGATTTGGCGGTGACTTCGCCTTCCAGATCATCCGTCGAGCGCTCCTCGCCCCAACTTGCCGTAAAGCGGTAAGCCTTGGTTCCGTCCATGACGTAAGGCACTGTCTTGGTCGCTTCGCCGAGCGCAATCGGCAAGATGCCGGAAGCCAGCGGGTCAAGTGTTCCGGCGTGGCCCGCCTTGTCCGCGCGGTACAGCCGCTTGATCAGCGAGACGGCGTCTGTGGAGCCCATGCCGTAGGGCTTGTCAAAAATGACCCAGCCGGAAACCGGCCGTTGTGGCCTTTTGCGTTTTTGGCTCATCTCAGGTCAAGCGTCCCCGCTGCCTTCCGGATCGACATCATCGTTCGGATCCGGCGCTTCGGTTTTCATGCGGCCAAGGTCACGGGCAACCTCGGGCGAGCGCAGCAGCGCATCGATTTTGGCATAATTGTCAAACGAGGTGTCAAGCCGGAAGCGGATCGAGGGCATGGAGCGCATCTGGCGCAACGCCGGCCCGAGCGCGCCACGGATGAATTTGGCATGACGGTTCAACGCGTCAATCACGGGGCTTGGCTCCGGCACCCCGAGCGGCGAGATGTAGGCGGTCGCGTTGGAAAGATCCGGCGACATTGATACCTGCGTGACGGAAAGCACGGTGGTTTCCAATAGCGGGTCAATAATTTCATTGCGCTGCAACACTTCGGTCAGCGCGTGACGCACCATTTCGCCGACACGCAGCATGCGCTGCGTCGGGCCGTTGGCGGATTTTTTTGCGGGCATGTCATTCATCCTGAATACGGTAGCGGGATCGGACCGCAGCCTTCATTCGGCGGTGTTTAGAAGCATTTTGGCGGCTTTGCCACCAAAAAGCTGATCATCTCGCTCAAGGCGCGGCATTTCTTGATTTTGCTTCCCATATTGCGGCGAAGACACGCTTCTCTTCCAAAGATTCAAATGCGTATGCCGGGATGATGATCAAGTCTTGTAGTGACCGGACAAAGACATGGTCTGGCGTTTCAAGAACCTGAGCAATCAATTCCACTGCAATCGTGCGGTTGCCGCCATCCCTGTGTTCATGAAGATGATCGCCCCACGCCTCCAAGGTTACATCAAGCGGCTTGGGCATGGCGCGTCTTGCCCGTTGATTGGACACGATTTGCCGGCCACCCCGAAATATCAGCCAAGCCAAGCTCAAAATTATTGCACCAGAGATAACAAATCGCCCCTGCCACGGCGTTCCAACCAGAGCCTCGGGCAGCAGCGACATGGCCAGCCCGGCGATGATGGCCAGTGTCAGACCGCCGATCTTGCCGGACACGCCAATTTCCCCAGGCAGAGTTTCCCAGGCCAGCACGTCTTTCGACGTCAATTGATAGCGCCAGATCCCGGTTGGCTTGTGCGGTTGCTGTTCCATACCTTTTGGATTGCCGATATTGGCCATGCTGTCAAAGCCGGGCTTATCGTTCGAGCGGGATTTTTGTGGCGATGAAAGACAGGCATTCGTCACGCTCAGCCTTGGAGGCAAAGGCATCATAGGGCAGTACCAGCGCTTGCAGTCTATTGATCCACAGGAATGCATGCTGGCCAGTGTTTGAAAATCGGGTGAAAGCACCCCATTGGAAGTTGCCTTCGATGCCCTGTTGGGCTGAGCGGACACCATCATGGCCAATCAAAATATGGATTTTCTTGCCGTCCAGATTGAGGCGGCGATAGTTCCAACGGCGCAGCATCGGCACAAATATGAAAAAGGCCAACAGCATCAAGATGCCGATCATGGCGTTGGCGGTGGCATTTGCAACTTCCCCCGTGCGCACAATCAGCGCAGCAGCCAGAAAGTTTGCGGCCATGGCCAGCCAGAAGACCAGCAACGTGATTTTGCGAAATTTGGCCGACTGAAGCGCGTTCGACAGCGCATCGTAATCAGAAAAGCGGAATGTGTAGTCTATTTCCATCGCGTGGCGGCCCAAATTTGCCAAAACAGTCAAGTCAAGCGCCGTGCGTGTCGGACGGCCAGGTTTGGTTATGGCACAGTGTTCATCATGAAAACAGCCAAGTATCGCGGCTATGTAGCCGCCTTAGTCTGGTGACACGGCACAAGCTGCCCAAAAAATATTGGGCGCGCCGGTGCCCCCATGAGCCGCGCAAAACCGGTATTGATGCGTGTCTTGGACACGAGCATCTGGATCGAAATATACGCTGGATCAGAGTTGGGACGAAGGCACTTGCCATTGCTATCCGCGCCGGAAGCCATTGTTGTTCCAACAATCATTCAACACGAAATTTTCAAATGGCTTTCGCCGAAGCGGACCGCAGAAGAGGCCATGCTTGACATCACGTTCACGGGTGAATGTCATGTGCAGGAATTGACCACCGAAATCGCCATTTTGGCTGCTGAACTGGCGGCAATCCACAAATTGCACTCAACGGACGCCGTCGTTTAGCCACAGCGCAATCGCACGAAGCGGCGCTGGTCACATGCGGTGCCCATTACAGAGATTTGCCGGGCGCGGAGTATTTTCAGAAATAGCGCGTCAAAAAGACCGGCAATGCGGATTTCAGCCTTCCCCTTGCGGGGAAGGCCATCACTTTACAGCGTGCGCTTGATTGACTCGACGCGGAAGCACTCGATGGTGTCTCCGGCGCGCATGTCTTCGTAGTTCTCGAAGGCCATGCCACATTCCTGGCCGACCTGAACTTCGTTGACTTCGTCCTTGAAGCGCTTGAGCGTCTTGAGCTTGCCTTCGTGGATAACCACGCCTTCGCGCACAAGGCGGACACCGACGCCGCGTTCGACCTTGCCTTCGACCACACGGCAACCAGCGACTTTGCCGGTCTTGGTGATGTTGAAAACTTCGAGGATTTCTGCGTTGCCAAGGAACGTTTCGCGGCGTTCCGGCGACAGAAGGCCCGACATCGCTGCTTTCACATCGTCCACCAGATCGTAGATGATGTTGTAGTAGCGGATCTCGATGCCTTCGCGGGCAGCGGCATCACGGGCCTGTGCATTGGCGCGGACGTTGAAGCCGATGATCGCAGCACCCGACGTTGCGGCCAGCGCCACATCGGACTCGGTGATCGCGCCGGCACCCGAATGGATGATGCGTGCACGCACTTCATCGGTGCCGAGCTTATCGAGCGAGCCTGCGATGGCTTCGATCGAACCTTGAACGTCACCCTTGATGACCAGCGGGAACTCTTTGAGGCCAGAGACCTGCAAGCGGCTCATCATCTGTTCGAGCGAGCCGCGTGTGCCTGCCTGCTTGGCAACGAACTTTTCACGCGCCTTGTGCTGACGGTACGATGAGATTTCGCGGGCCTTGGCTTCGTTTTCAACGACAGCGAAGCGATCACCGGCAGACGGTGTGCCCTGCAGGCCGAGGATTTCCACCGGCAGCGAGGGTCCCGCTTCCTTGACCTGATCGCCCTGATCATTGACCAGCGCGCGGACGCGGCCCCATTCGGAACCGGCGACAAGAATATCGCCCGGCTTCAAGGTGCCGGCCTGCACCAGAACCGTGGCAACCGGGCCACGGCCGCGGTCGAGCTTGGCTTCGATGACGACGCCTTCTGCGGTGCGGTCCGGATTGGCCTTGAGTTCCAACACTTCCGACTGCAGCAGGATGGCTTCAAGCAACTTGTCGAGGCCGAGACCGGTTTTGGCCGAGACTTCAACGTCGAGCGTGTCACCGCCCATCGATTCGACGAACACTTCATGCTGCAAAAGACCGGTACGGACTTTTTGCGCATCGGCTTCCGGCTTGTCGATCTTGTTGATGGCAACAATGATCGGCACCTTGGCAGACTTGGCGTGGCTGATGGATTCAATCGTCTGCGGCATGACCGCGTCGTCCGCCGCCACCACGAGAATGGCTATGTCGGTTGCCTGCGCACCACGGGCACGCATGGCGGTGAACGCGGCATGGCCCGGCGTGTCGATAAAGGTGATCTTG
>JANMEX010000496.1:0-8973 GCA_031377485.1 Phyllobacteriaceae bacterium | reverse complement strand
TCTGTTCGTTGCCTCACGCAGCGTCAATGACAATGGCGCAAAAGACGTGTTATGGGTCCCGGGAGCCAACCGGTAAACCTGACAAGGGCAGAGCATGTTCATTCCGCTTTACGACAGCAACGGGCTCGAACACATCCGCTTCCAATATGTAACGGTCGGGCTGATCATCGCAAATGTGCTGATCTTCGTTGGCACCGTGCTGGGCGTTTCCGAGGCCGTATCAAACGCGGACGTTTTGGGTCTTGGCTACATACCAGCGGTGATGCATGACATCGCCTATCTGGAACCTTCCGACATTCTGGTGCCCAAGAATTTCACTTACATAACCTACGCGTTCCTCCATGCTGATATTTTCCATCTCGGTGGCAACATGCTGTTCCTGTGGGTATTTGGCGATAATGTCGAAGACGCTCTTGGGCACGTAAAATTCCTGTTTTTCTATCTTGCATGTGCTGTTGCCGGCGCTTGGCTGCATGGCGTCATACTACCGGACAGTGAAGCCCCTCTCATCGGTGCATCCGGTGCGATCGCAGGCATTGTTGCCGCCTACCTTATTCTCCACCCGCGCGTAAAACTGTGGGTGCTCGTCCTGATGCGCATTCCTATGCGCATTCCCGCATGGATACCGCTTGCCCTCTGGGTTGGCTTCCAATTCCTGATGCTGTTTGTCCAGACCGAGGATCAGGTTTCTTGGCCGTGCCATGTCGGGGGCATCATCACCGGATCAATTCTGGTGCTATTCCTGCGCCGCAAGGGTGTTCCGCTTTTTGACAAGGACTTGGCTCCCGTAGCACTTGAAAAGGTTGCAGAAACTGCAGTGCCAGTCGCCGTGCCGACAAAATGGGGACGCCCCGACTGAAATGCCGCACTTTGGATTATTGACGTAAACGTCAATAATCAATAAGGAACGGCATCCATGCGATTGCGAATTTACGGCGGAAATGTCGGGTTTCGACTATCCAGATTGACCGTTAAGCCGCTATTGCAAGACTTCCCTGCCTCAAGAAAGGTTTTGAGCGATGAAAATCCTTGTGCCCGTCAAACGGGTTGTCGATTACAACGTCAAGATCCGCGTCAAGGCGGACGGCTCGGGCGTTGATCTGGCCAATGTCAAAATGTCGATGAACCCGTTCGACGAAATCGCCGTTGAAGAGGCAATCCGCCTGAAGGAAGCCGGCAAGGCAGACGAAATCATCGCCGTTTCCGTAGGTCCCCAGCAGGCGCAGGAAACCATCCGCACCGCGCTCGCCATGGGTGCCGACCGCGGCATCCTCGTCAAGACTGACGATTTGACCGAGCCGCTGACCGTTGCCAAAATTCTTAAAGGCATTGCCGAAGCCGAAGGCGTACAACTCATCATCTGTGGCAAACAGGCCATCGACGACGACGCAAACCAGACCGGCCAGATGTTGTCAGCCTTGCTTGGATGGTCGCAGGGCACATTTGCGTCCAAGGTCTCGCCGGAAGGCGGCACCATATCCGTCACCCGCGAAGTTGACGGCGGACTGCAGACGGTTGAGCTGAAAATGCCAGCTGTTGTCACGACCGATCTTCGCCTCAACCAGCCGCGCTATGCTTCACTGCCGAACATCATGAAGGCCAAGAAGAAGCCGCTTGATGAAAAGACCCCGGCCGATTACGGCGTCGACACCGCGCCGCGCCTCAAGGTCCTCAAGACCGTTGAGCCATCGGGCCGTAAGGCAGGCGTCAAGGTCAAGTCGGTTGCCGAATTGATCGACAAGCTCAAAAACGAAGCCGGCGTGCTTTAATTTCAAGGCAAAGGAACAGATCAAATGACCATTCTCCTCATTGCCGAACACGACAATGCCCACCTCTCGGACCAGACCAACAAGGCACTGACAGCAGCAGCGCAAATGGGCGGTGACGTCCATGTGCTGGTTGCCGGCAAGGGCTGCAAAGCCGTCGCCGATGCCGCCGCCAAATTGGCCGGTGTCAAGAAAGTCCTGCTCGCCGACGATGCCTCGCTTGAACAGCGTGTAGCCGAACCGCTCGCCGCCCTGATCGTATCACTGGCTCCCGGCTTTGATAGCATTGTAGCTGCCGCCACCACGACGGGCAAAAATGTTATGCCGCGCGTTGCAGCGCTGCTCGACGTGATGCAGATTTCAGAAATTATTGCCGTCGAAAGCGCAGATACCTTCCAGCGTCCGATCTACGCCGGTAACGCAATCCAAACCGTGCAGTCATCCGACAAAATCAAGGTCGTCACCGTCCGCACTGCATCGTTCACCGCCACCGGCGAAGGCGGTTCGGCGTCCGTTGAAGCTGTCAAGGCCGCGGGCGACCCGGGTCTGTCGAAGTATGTTTCTTCAGCATTGTCTGGAAGCGACCGTCCGGAACTCACTTCAGCCAAGATCATCATCTCTGGCGGCCGCGCGCTCGGCTCCAATGAAAAGTTCATGGAAGTCATCCTCCCCGTTGCCGACAAGTTGAACGCTGCCGTCGGCGCCTCCCGCGCTGCGGTGGATGCAGGCTATGCCCCCAATGACTGGCAGGTCGGCCAGACCGGCAAGGTCGTCGCCCCTGATCTCTATATCGCTTGCGGCATCTCCGGTGCCATCCAGCATCTGGCCGGCATGAAAGACTCGAAAGTCATCGTCGCCATCAACAAGGACGAAGAAGCCCCTATCTTCCAGGTGGCCGATTACGGTCTCGTCGGTGACCTGTTCGAGATTTTGCCGGAACTTGAGAAGGCGCTTTAAGCAAAGGTTTCGACGTTTATCCCCTTGTCTTGCCATTTTTTGGGAAAAGCGGGCCGAATGATCGGAATCGGGACAGCGCTGAGGTTTAACCACTGCCTCCCAAAACACAACGAAAGGCCGGGGTAGACGGACTGTCCCCCGGCCTTTACTGTATGAATCACAATCCAACATTTCCGGAGACCAAACGGTGGCGAACATCAAGACAGTAGGCGTGATCGGTGCAGGACAAATGGGCTCAGGAATTGCCCAAGTCTGCGCATTGGCCGGTATAGACGTCCTGTTGCATGACATTTCGCCTGAACGCATCGAAAAGGGTATCAGCACCGTTGGTTCGGGCCTCGGGCGTCAGGTAACATCGGGAAAGATCACCGAAGACGCCCGCGCAGCGGCTCTCGGCCATGTCAAACCCGCAAACGCCGTTGCTGACCTCAGTGCCTGTGATCTGGTGATTGAAGCAGCGACCGAAGACGAGGCTACCAAGAAAAAAATATTCGCCTCGGTCTGTCCGGTCCTGCGCCCTGACGCCATGCTGGCAACCAACACCTCCTCGATTTCCATTACCCGTTTGGCAGCCACCACCGACCGTCCGGAAAAATTCATCGGTATTCATTTCATGAACCCGGTCCCGGTTATGAAGCTGGTCGAACTGGTGCGTGGCATCGCGACGGACGAATCGACATTTGCATTTGCCAAGGAATTTGTCGGCAAACTCGACAAAACCATCACCGTCGCAGAAGACTTCCCGGCGTTCATCGTCAACCGCATCCTTTTGCCGATGATCAACGAAGCCATCTACACGCTCTATGAAGGCGTCGGCTCGGTCGAAGCAATCGACACAGCCATGAAGCTTGGCGCCAACCACCCGATGGGCCCGCTGCAGTTGGCGGATTTCATCGGCTTGGACACCTGCCTTTCGATCATGCAGGTGCTGCATGACGGGCTTTCTGATTCGAAATACCGCCCCTGCCCGCTTTTGGTTAAATATGTGGAAGCCGGATGGCTCGGCCGCAAGGCAGGCCGCGGATTTTATGACTATCGCGGCGAGCATCCGGTCCCGACGCGATAAAACGCGTCAGGTCAGTGTGGCCTGAAGCTTCTTTGTTGTGACATTGCGCCAAGCCAAAGTCAGCGCGGATTTGAGTTGTGCCTCGTCGGCACCAGCCAGGTATACTTCTGTCCAGCCTTGCTTGCCCATCTTGTTGGCAAGGGCTGAAAACACGTCAGGCTCTGCCGCAACCAGCATTTCCTGCTGCTCGGGCAACAGTTTCAGGACGCCAAGCCGGTCATTCTTCAGCGTGGCAAAAATCTTGTCATTGACGCGGAAATCCGGCGTGTCGAAGTGGGACTTGGCCTCCACCTCCGGCAGTGCCAGCGCAATCCGCCTAAGGTCATCACCGTTCATGTTCCCGCATTCTCCGTAACTGTCTTGATCAAATTCAAAGCATCGTTTCCTGCCCAATTGGCCGGCCCGTTCATAGCAGCAAGCAGACATCCATCCGCACCGATCAACAGTGAAACCGGAAGCCCGTATGCCAAACCTTCTTTTTTCGCCGCATTGAACAGTGCCATTGTCGGCTCAAAATAGTCTTTCAAGTCCACTATACCTTTATCCGTGCGAAAAGCCGAACGTTTCTCACCAGTATCTGCATCTACGTTAACAGCGACGACCTCAAAGGTTGCGCTGCCGGCCTTTGACTGCAAAGCATTGAGCGCAGGCATCTCTTCGCGGCACGGAACGCACCATGTTGCCCACAGATTGACCAGCAATGTCTTGCCCTTGAACGACCCGATGCTCATTGGCTTGCCATCAGGCCCATTGAACGTCAACGCCCCAAGCTGCCGGGACGGGCTTGCCGGAACCATCGCCGCCACATCGCCGGTCGCAGCCTTGGAAACCTTATCCTTGAGAGCAGGATCAATCGGACACTCGGGCGCCGTTGATGACACCTGAGCAACCTCATCACCTCCATGGACAGATGGCCCGCCTTTCACGTATACCGCCACCGCACCGGCGACGGCCCCGAGAAGCGCAGCGATTGCCAGCAATCTCAGCGGTTTTATGGTGGAATAGCCATCGGCTTTGTTTTCAGTCACTGAGTAATCTCCATCAGCGGAATATAAAGATGTCGGACAAGAAGACCAGCAACGAAATGTGGGGCGGGCGTTTTGCCGCCGGTCCGGCAGCGATCATGGAGGAAATCAACGCCTCCATTGGCTTTGATCGCAAGCTTTACCGTCAGGACATCGAAGGCTCCATCGCCCATTCGCAAATGCTTGTCCATCAGGGGATCATTTCGGCTGACGACCAGAAAAATATCGAGGCCGGTCTCAAAACTGTTTTGAACGAAATCGAGACGGGCACTTTCGAATTCCGCCGCGACCGGGAAGACATTCACATGAATGTCGAAGCCCGCCTGGCAGAAATCGTCGGCCCATCGGCAGGTCGTCTGCACACGGCTCGATCGCGCAATGATCAGGTCGCCGTGGATTTCCGCATGTGGGTGCGTGCCCGTTGTGATCAGACTATTGCTTCGCTGAAAGCGTTGATCGAAACCCTTCTGGCCAAGGCCGATATTCACGCAGCCTCTGTTATGCCCGGTTTCACCCATCTTCAATCTGCCCAACCGGTCACTTTCGGCCATCACCTGATGGCCTATGTCGAAATGTTTGGACGTGATCTCACGCGTTTTGCCGATGCGCGCGAGCGGATGAATGAATGCCCGCTTGGCGCGGCAGCGCTGGCCGGCACCGGCTTCCCGATTGATCGCCACATGACAGCGCAAAAGCTCGGTTTCCGCGAGCCGACCCGCAACTCGATCGACACCGTCTCTGATCGTGACTTCGCGCTGGAGTTCCTCAGCGTTGCCTCGATTACAGCCACACACCTGTCGCGATTTGCCGAAGAGATCGTCCTCTGGTCGACACCGCAGTTCGGCTTCATCCGGCTGTCGGACAGTTTCTCCACTGGCTCGTCGATCATGCCGCAGAAGAAGAATCCGGATGCCGCAGAATTGGTCCGCGCCAAGACAGGCCGCATTAACGGCCATCTCGTTGGTTTGTTGACAGTCATGAAAGGCCTGCCACTGGCCTATTCCAAGGACATGCAGGAAGACAAGGAGGCTGTCTTCGATAGCGCCGAAAGCCTTGAACTCGGCCTTGCTGCCATGACGGGCATGGTTGCCGACATGGAAATCCGGACCGCAAACATGAAAAAAGCAGCAGGCTCGGGCTTCTCTACCGCGACCGACCTCGCAGACTGGCTGGTGCGCGTCGTTGGGATCCCGTTCCGCGAAGCCCATCACGTCACCGGCCGCGCTGTTGCGATGGCAGAAAAGCAGAATGTTGCGCTGGAGAAATTGAAGCTTACTGACTTGCAGTCGATCCACCCGCAAATCACTGATGCCATCTTTGATGTCTTGAGCGTCGACAAATCCGTGCGCAGCCGCACCTCCTTCGGGGGCACTGCCCCGGCGCAGGTGAAAAAACAGATTAGCTTTTGGAAAAAGCGGATTGCAAAATTGAAGACCTGACTTTTCTTGCATGTGTTCGTTGATGTGTATAAACTGAAGAAATATACACATGGAGCCGACATGCGCACCAACATTGAAATTGACGACAAATTGATGGCCGCGGCCATGAAGGCAATGGGCACGCGCACCAAGCGGGAAACTGTCGAGAAAGCGCTCGAAGCACAGGTCGCCATCAAAAACCAGCTCGGCATCCGCGCCCTGAAGGGGCAGGTTGACTGGCAGGGCGATCTCGATTCTTGGCGCAGGGAATGAGCCTCGTCGCCGATACGAGCGTCTGGGTCGATTATTTCAGGAATGTCGATTCCCCAGTGGCGGGGTTTCTTGAAGCAGCTATCGGCACAAAACGTGTCATTGTTCCGGATTTGGTGCTTCTCGAAGCGCTGAGGGGCGCTCCTTCCGAACCGTCGGCTTTGAAAATCGAGGTCGCCCTTTCCAAATTTCAAATTGTGGTACTTGGCGGACACGAGCTTGCGGTCAAGTCGGCCAGAAATTACCGCATTTTGCGCGCCAATGGCGTGACCATTCGGGGCTCCATTGATCTGTTGATCGGGACTTGGTGCATCGAAAATGACATCCCCTTGTTGCACAGTGACAGGGACTTTACGCCCATGCAGCAGCACCTCGGCCTCAAATGCGTCACAGCGGCGATGTTTCAATAATATCCGAGGGTGGCCACCCCTGCCATTTTCGACTATGTGACATTCACCATACAAATTTCCGGAGCAGATATGGCCCGCCTTTTGACTGTGACACTTGCCGCATTGATGATGATCATCTCGCTTTCCGCCTGTGGTCGCCGTGGCCCGCTGGAGGCACCGGGTGCTGCGGCAAATCCACCCGCCGCTGGTGAAAAAGCCGCCGAGCCACAAGTCGAGGACAAACCATTCATCCTCGACGGTCTCATCAAATAGTTTCTTCCAAAGCAGGCAGTTCCCGTGAATCATTTTGACTATCGCGATGGCGTGCTTCACGCCGAAGACGTGTCCGTTCAGGCGATTGCCGCAGCGGTCAGTACGCCATTTTATCTTTACTCGACGGCCACCCTCGAGCGACATTTCCGTGTCTTCTCTGATGGGTTGAAGGGTGTGGACGCGCTGGTTTGTTATGCGATGAAGGCCAACTCCAATCAGGCGGTCATAAAGACCTTGGCCAAACTGGGCGCGGGGGCGGATGTTGTCTCGGAAGGCGAACTGCGCCGGGCTTTGGCTGCGGGGATCCCGGCGTCCAAAATAGTGTTTTCCGGTGTCGGCAAAACTGCCCGTGAAATGGATTTCGCACTGGCCTCCGGCATCCACTGCTTCAATGTTGAATCCCGTCCGGAGCTGGAGCTTCTGTCTGCGCGTGCCGTTGCAGCTGGAAAGGTTGCGCCGGTGTCCATTCGCATCAATCCGGATGTGGACGCGCGCACCCACAAGAAGATTTCCACCGGCAAGAAGGAAAACAAGTTCGGCATTCCTTATGACGAAGCCCGCCAGGCCTATGCCCGGGCAGCTGAATTGCCGGGACTGAAAGCTGTCGGCATCGACATGCACATCGGCAGCCAGATCATTGATCTGGAACCATTCGATGAAGCAATCAAGCTGCTGACCGAACTTGCGATGACGCTGCGCGCCGATGGCCACCCAATCAGCCACATTGATTTTGGCGGCGGACTTGGCATTCCCTACCGCTTGGACAATGACCCGCCGCCGCTGCCTGAGGCCTATGGCGACATCGTGCGCAAGCATGCGGCCGGAACGGGCCTCAAGGTTATTTGTGAGCCCGGACGGCTGATTGTCGGTAACGCGGGCGTGTTGATCACCTCGGTGCTTTATGTGAAGGGCGGCGACCACAAGAATTTCGTTATCGTTGATGCGGCAATGAACGACCTTATCCGCCCCACGCTTTACGAGGCCCACCACGACATCAGCCCGGTGGTGGAAACCGGCGTCAACGCGCCGCGTATCACCGCCGACATCGTTGGCCCGGTTTGCGAGACCGGCGATTTTCTGGCGCTTGACCGCGAAATGGCACTGCCTGAACAAGGTGATCTCCTTTCGGTTGGTTCCGCCGGGGCCTATGGCGCGGTGCAAGCGGGAACCTACAACACGCGGCTTTTGGTTCCGGAAGTGCTGGTCAGCGGCAACCGGTTCCATGTGATCCGTCCGAGGCAGAGCTATGAGGAATTGATCGGATTGGATTCGCTGCCGGAATGGCTCTGAAAAAGTCCAGCTTTTCACCGCGCCACGCCCGGTTTCCCGTCTGGCCATTTCAAAGAGCCCTCAACGAATTGAGGTTGGGAAACAGGGTGCGTGGTCCTGCCTGTGACTTTGGTAAGTATGTGACATCGCCACACACCCCGCTCGGTGTTCGTGTGCTGACAATGCCGATTGATGCGCCTTAGACCGCTCTCTCCCGAACATTTGGCACCTTTGATTGTGGGCTCATCACCCGCGACGAGTTTCCGAGGCTCGCCACCAAAGCACCGGCCTTTGCCACGTTGACCCGGATCATGACACCGTGTCCCAACTGCAAAGAGCACAGGAATTATGCGGGAGGGTTTGAAGAGGTGGATAATTCACCAATGATTTTCTGCTTTGTCGTGAGATTACAACGGGTTGGGCACCAACGACGCGGGGATAGATTTTCCATTCGCTGAGAAAAGGAATTTCAGCGAAGAGCTTCTGGCCCGCATTTTTTGCCAAGGCCGAACATTTCATCAATCACATTTGTTTGTAGTG
>JANMEX010000127.1:0-6293 GCA_031377485.1 Phyllobacteriaceae bacterium | reverse complement strand
GACCTGGTGAAGATTTTCCGCGAGCGCGGGCTCGTGGTCGACACGGTCTCCCTCGACGATCCGCGGGAGATCATGGGCGTGAACAGCCGGAGGGAGCTGGCCGACGTGACCGCGATTCTGAGAACCACGCGCAACGAAGAGCTGATGATGCGGACGATGCGGTTAAATGGGCAAATGACAGTGATTACGGCCTTGCCTCTTCCGTCTGGACCAAGGACGTGGCCCGCGCCATGTCGACAGCAGCGCAACTTCGCTACGGCTGCACATGGGTGAACACCCACTTCATGCTGGTCAATGAAATGCCGCATGGCGGCCTGAAGCAATCCGGCTATGGCAAGGATATGTCGATGTATGCGCTGGAAGACTACACAGCCGTGCGCCACGTCATGGTCAAGCATGGATAGGGGACTAATGACCGGTCGTGCGCAAACGCTCCAGTTCTGCGATGCGCGCGGCTGTTTCATCACCGCCGCGTGCGGTGATCCGTCCAATTACCGCTTCGACCAGCGCCAGCATGGCCGCGCTGGAATCCCAGGTGGACGGGACTGCCGTGCGGGCGGTCACCACATGTCTGGCTACGCGGGCAATCGGCGAAAGCCATTGATCGGTAAACAGGATGACAGATGCGTTTCGTTTGGCGGCTTTTTCGGCAAAAGCCACCAGACTTTCCTGATAGCGGCGAATGTCGAAAACGATCAGCACGTCCTTTCGGCCCATGTCCATCAAATGGTCGCGCCAGGTGGCTTCCTGGCCCTCCACATGAAAAACGTCACGCCGGATGATTCGCAAATGTGCCGTCATGTAGCGCGCGACCGGATCGGTGAAGCGCCCGCCAATCAGATGAAGCCGCAGCTTGGTGTCGCCGATCATGGCGGAAAGTTTATCAAGGTCAGCGTCGGAGATGTGGCGAAAGGTTTCGTGGATGTTTTCGGCCACGGCTTCTGCAAAAGGTTCGAGCGTCGATGCGCCGTTGCCACGTGGCCGTCTTTCCGCGCGGATCAGCGGCGACTGCAATTGTTCCACGACCTCGATCTGCAACGCCGATTGAAACTCCGGATAGCCGGCAAAGCCGAGCCGCGAAATGAACCGCAAAATGGTTGGCGAACTGACGCCTGCGCGCGCAGCATATTCGGCGACGGTCTTCAGACCGATCAGCGGATACTCGGCGATCAGGGCTTGCGCAGCCTTGGCCTCTCCGCCGGGCAGTCCGTCAATCGCGTTGCTTATCCGCTCCGATATGCTTTCCGCCATAATGTATTCTCCCGACGCCGGCTTCTGTGCCAGCGCTTTTCCTCTTGTATTTCAAAGGCCCCGCAGTTTGCGCGAATGTCAATTGACAGGCGCAATAATTCTGTATCAAATCTTACACAACGACCCGAAATAATAAACAACGTAATATACGGTACACAGGGTCGGGAGGATGGCATGGGAGCTGTGGGGACAGATCTGCCGCGTTCGAATGTCGCCGCTTCGGTTGACCGGCGCGATGGTGGCGGCCCTTTTCTGATCGTTTGCGATCACGCATCAAACCATATGCCCGCCGAATTTGGCGGCCTCGGATTGGAGGCCGCCGATCTCGCCCGCCACATCGCCTGGGACCCCGGCGCGCGTGGCGTCTCGCGCCGCATGAGCGACAATCTCGATGCGCCGCTGGTCCGCTCAAATGCCTCACGACTGTTGATCGATTGCAACCGACCGCTTGACGCGCCTGATCTGATTGCGCCGCTCAGCGAGACGACTGTCATTCCCGGCAATGCAGAACTGTCTGCAGCCGCGCGTCAGGAGCGGATCGACCGGTTCTATACGCCGTTCCACGATGCCATTGAGGACACTTTGAAGCCACGTCTGTTTCGCGGCCACAGGCCGGGACTCATTGCCGTGCATTCATTCAACCCGGTTTATCGCGGTGTTGCGCGTCCTTGGGAAATCGGCATTATCCATGATGACGACAGCGCTTGGGCGCTTGGCATGGTAGAACGCATCCGTGCACAAACGAATTTTACGGTCGGGGTGAATGAGCCTTACTCGCCAGCCGACCGCGTCTATTTCACGCTTGAGCGCCATGCGCGTTCGCGTTCCTTGCCCGCCGTCATGATTGAGGTGCGCAATGATGAAATCGCCAGCGAAAAACAACAAGCATATTGGGGTGATCTGCTGTCCGGGGTTGCCGATGCGGCGTTCCGGGAGTTGAATGAGACGGGGGCAGGGTCAGAGCCTGTTCATGCGAAGAACTCAAAAGGGTGAACACGGAGGGAATGATCCATGTCTATGGATAAATATACCGACAAAGACCATCATGAGGACGTAAAAGTCCTGCATGGCATGGGCTATGCGCAAGAACTTTCGCGAAGCATGTCGAAGTTTTCAAACTTCGCCATTTCGTTTTCCATTATCTGCATTCTGTCAGGCGGCATCAACTCTTTCGCTCAGGCCATCGGGTCCGTGGGCGGCGCGGGCGCTGGTATCGGCTGGATCGTCGGCTGCGCACTTTCGGGCATGTTTGCCCTTGCCATGGCGCAGATCGCTTCGGCCTTCCCGACTGCGGGTGGCCTTTATCACTGGGGCTCGATCCTCGGCAACCGTTTCTGGGGATGGCTGACTGCATGGCTCAACCTGCTCGGTCTGATCACCGTTCTGGGCGCCATCAACATCGGCACAGCCTACTTCTTTCAGGGTACGTTCGGTGGCATGTTCGGCACAACAGGTGCCGATGGCGCGGTCACGCCGTGGCCTTCATCCGATATGGAAATCGTGATTTTCGTTGCGATCATCACGGTGATTCAGGCGATCTTCAACCACATCGGCATCAAGGCGACGACGTTCCTCACTGACATTTCCGGCTACATCATTTTTGCCGCTACTGCAGTGCTGGTGCTGGCCTGCCTCTACTATGCCCCTGCGATCGACATTTCGCGTCTGTGGACATTCACCAACTATTCGGGTGAAGCTGGCGCCAATGTGTTCCCGCAGTCAGACAATATGGGCTATTTGTTCCTGCTGTGCCTGTTGCTGCCGGTTTATACAATTACCGGCTATGATGCTTCCGCCCATACATCCGAGGAAACCAAGAATGCAGCAACCTCAGTGCCTAATGGCATTGTGAACGCTGTCATCTGGTCTTCGCTGGTCGGGTGGGTAATGGTTTGTGCCATCACGCTGGCGATCCCGGACATGAATGTTGCGGCAAGCCAAGGCTTCGGCATGTTCTTTGCCACCATGGACGCGATCCTTCCTTACGGACTTAAAATGGTCCTTTATGTCGGCATCTTCATCGCCCAGCTGTTGTGCGGTCTTGCAACCGTCACCTCGGCAAGCCGGATGTTGTTCGCCTTCTCGCGCGATGATGGTGTGCCGTTGGTATCGAAAACATTGGCAACCGTTTCACCCAAATACCGCACTCCGGTCGCGGCCATTTGGACCGCAACGGTGTTGTGCATCCTGTATGTCCTGCTGGCGATGTCGATCAAGGTCGGCGAAACCTCGATTTACGTCATCGTCGTGAACTCGACGCTGGTCTTCCTGTTCTTGTCCTTCACGGTTCCGCTGATCGCAGGCTTTTTTGCATACGGCACCGCCAAATGGCCAAATCCCGGCCCGTGGGCAATGAGTGCAGGGGTCTACAAGCTGGTCACCGTGCTTTCGGTGATTGGCATGGCGGTGATCCTGTTCATCGCTGTCGCTCCGCCAAACGAGCGTGTGCTTTACGTGGTGCTTGGCTTCATTGCGCTCGCGCTGGTCCTCTGGTTCGCGGTTGAAAACCGCCGCTTCCAAGGCCCACCTGTTGGTGATGAAATCAAGAAGCGCGCTGCAGCCATTGCGGCGGCAGAAGCTGCGGTCGGCGAACGCGCCTGATCTTGAAATAATGGGATGCGGCCGGTGCGAGCCGGCCGCATTTGAGTTTCAAAAAATACAAAGCCAACAGAGCGAGTGGACACAAATGGCCGGGAATTTGAGTTTCGAGCAATTGAAGGAAGATGTCGCCAGCGGTGAGATCGACACTGTTCTTGTCTGCATAGTGGACATGCAGGGCCGTCTGATCGGCAAGCGGTTCCTCGCATCGTTCTTTGCTGAAACGGCCTATGACGAGACCCATGGCTGTAATTATCTGCTCGCCAACGATATCGACATGGAACCGGTGCCCGGCTATCAGGCAGCGTCATGGTCCAAGGGCTATGGCGATTTTGTGATGAAGCCGGACATGTCGACGCTGCGCCGCATTCCGTGGCTCGAAAAGACCGCGCTCGTCCTTGCCGATGTGCAGGACCATCATCATCACGAGGATTTGCCGCATTCCCCGCGCGGCATCCTCAAAAAGCAGATTGCCCGGCTGAAAGAGCGCGGCTGGATGGCCTATTTTGCCTCCGAGCTGGAATTCTTTCTGTTTGAGGAAACATATGACAGCGCACGCGCCAAGAAATGGTCGGACCTTGCCACCGCCTCTCCCTACATTGGCGATTACGTCATTCAGGTGACCTCGAAAGAGGAGCCATATATGCGGGCGATCCGCAACGGGCTGAATGGCGCCGGCATTCCGGTTGAAAATTCCAAGGGCGAATGGGGCCCGGGACAGGAAGAAATCAACGTGCGCTATGCCGAGGCGCTCGACATGGCCGACAACCACGTCATCATGAAAAACGGCTGCAAGGAAATCGCCCACAACATGGGCAAGGCCATCACCTTCATGGCCAAGTATAATTTCGGCCACGCCGGCAACTCCTCGCATATCCACAATTCGATCTGGTCGGCGGATGGCAAAGAGCCACTGTTCCTCGACAAATCAAAAGAATATGGCATGTCCGACCTGATGCGCTCGTGGGTCGCCGGTCAGATGAAATATGCCAAGGATTTCACCTACTTTCTTGCGCCTTACATCAATTCCTACAAGCGCTTCCAGGTTGGTACATTCGCGCCGACCAAGATCATCTGGTCAGATGACAACCGCACCGCAGGTTTCCGGCTTTGCGGCGGTGGCACCAAAGGCATCCGCATGGAATGCCGCATCGGCGGCGCGGACCTTAACCCATATCTTGCGTTTGCCGCTTTGATCGCGTCCGGCCTTGCCGGTATCGACGAAAAGCTTGAGCTGGAAAAGCCGTTCGAGGGCGATGCCTATGCCGGCGCCAAGCTTACCGAAATCCCCAAGACCCTGCGCGAGGCGATCACATCACTGGAAAATTCCAAAATGTTGCGCGGTGCCTTTGGCGATCACATGGTCGACCATTATCTCCACACGGCACGGTGGGAACAATTCGAATATGATCGCCGCGTCACTGACTGGGAGCTTCACCGCGGCTTTGAACGCTACTAAGACTGATCCATTCCGAAATTTCATATCGAGGTAATCATGGCCGATACGGTCAAACTTATTTCCCCCATCGACGGCTCGGTTTACGCAGAGCGCGCCATTATCACTGACAGCGCATTGGACACAGTAGTTGCCTCCTCGCGCGCTGCGCAGGAAAAGTGGATGCTCACATCGTTTGATGAGCGCGGCAAATACTGCCTCAAATTCCTCGATGCGCTTTTGTCGATGAATGACGAGATCACCACCGAAATCGCTTGGCAGATGGGCCGCCCGGTGCGTTACGGCGGCGAAAAGGGTGGCGTTGAACAGCGGACCAAGTTCGTTGTCAGCGCTGCCGAAGATGCGTTGAAGCCGATGATGGTCGAAGATTCCGGTGCGTTCCGCCGCTATGTCAAACACGTGCCGCTTGGCATTGTTCTGGTCATTGCGCCTTGGAACTATCCATACCTCACCACCATCAACACGGTGATCCCGGCGCTGATGGCGGGCAATTCGGTGATCCTCAAACATGCCGCGCAGACGCTTCTGGTCGGGGAGCGCTTTGCCAAGGCGTTCGAGATGGCGGGTCTTCCCAAGGGCCTGTTCCAGAACATTGTGATGAATCACGCCCAGACAGAAAAATTGCTCGGCTCCGGCAAGATCGACCATTGCAACTTCACCGGCTCGGTCGCCGGTGGACGCGCCATCGAGAAGGCGGCGGCTGGCACGTTCATGACGCTGGGCCTCGAGCTTGGCGGCAAGGATCCGGCCTATGTGCTGGCCGACGCCAATGTCGATGCGGCGATTGAAACGCTGGTCGATGGCGCCTTCTACAATTCCGGCCAATGCTGCTGCGGCATCGAACGCATCTACGTACACGAGAAGGTCTATGACGAATTCGTCGAAGGCGCGGTCAAGTTGACCAAGACCTACGTCGTCGGCAATCCGCTTGACCAGTCCACCACCATGGGTCCGCTTGCGCAGGCGCGTTTTGCCGATTTCATCCGCG
>JANMEX010000119.1:0-2916 GCA_031377485.1 Phyllobacteriaceae bacterium | reverse complement strand
TCTCTGAAGCACACGAACTGATACGTCCCGATTCGAGGGCTCAATCGCGGGCCAGCGACCTGGGTGATTTATTGAAAGTACTCCTGAAGCCCTATCTGGATGGAGAATCAAACAATACGCGTGTGATGATCTCCGTTCCGAAAATACTTGTTGGTGAACATTCGGCAACGGCTATTGCGCTTGTCGTGCATGAACTGGCGACAAATTCCATGAAATATGGATCCCTTTCGTTGCCAACAGGCAAATTGGCCATAACAGGACGCGATGCAGGCGAAGGCATCGAACTGGAATGGGCGGAAAAGGGCGATTCTCCGGTTATTTTCACTCCTCGATCCGCTGGCTTTGGAAGCAGGCTCGTGGTGGCCAGTGTCGAAGATCAATTGGGTGGAACGTTAGCGATCGATTGGTCGACACACGGTATCACAGTGAACATCAAACTTAATAAGGCAAGACTTGGTTTGTAAGTCGAAACCGGTTTTGACTTATGGGTCCAGAAAAGGCTTTAACTCCAGATAGCTGACATATTGAGTGTTGCGCCTGATCGGATTTTGCAGACGAAACCGGCTCGACAAAGTGACCGCAAATACTCTTTGCTATCTTCTCCACCTACGCGCCATTTGAAACATTTTCCGACAGCAATTCATCTGTCGATCGATGACTATGCAAAAATTTGCGGACGGCGTCGCACTTCATATTGTTCATCAAAACCCACGTGTGAATTTGCGTCACGCCTAACAAGTGAGGCAAACCGCTCGATTCGGCTTGGTGGCGCATGCCCTCAACGCAAGCTACCCGCGATGTGCGATTGAAATAGTCTTCGCTTCCGTCGCCAAATTTGCTGTGATGCGCTTTCCTGTATTGAATTTCGGTCAAAAGCTTCCATATACCATCTCATTGGATGGAATATTGTCATGGATATGGGAATTCTGCGCATGAACGAGCGATCGATTGAAAGCGAAAAGATTACGATAAACGTTGGATACGTGGATCTTGGCCATATCGATCTCTTGGTAAAAGACGGGTTTTATTCCAACCGGACTGACTTGATCCGCACTGCAATCCGTAACCAACTAAGCGCACACGCCGATGAGGCAAAGAAGCTTATTGTGCGCCAAACTCTCGATCTGGGGCTGCGCCGTTATACCAGAGCGGATTTGGAGGCAGTGAGGGCGGCTGGCGAGAGTTTAAGCATCAAAGTGCTCGGCCTTGTCACTATCGCCGAAGATGTTTCCCCGTCATTGGCGGTGGAGACAATCAGTTCCATCACTGTTCTTGGTGCTCTGCATGCGAGCAGAGATGTGAAGACCGCGCTGTCGGGCCGGATCAATTGAAATGCAATCCTGCACAATTCTTGTTTGAGGCTATTTTTTATGAACTTTGACATCAAAAATGCAATGAAATCAGCCCTGAAGCTCACTAAGGCCGGCCGTGTTTCCGACGCAACAGCGGAAATTCAGGAGGCGCTGTTAGGTAATCGTATCACGCTGGATGAGCCGCGCCAGCGCCACCCTCTCGGCGATACGGTCAAGACGCTGCGCAATTTGAACCAGCGTGTGCCGGAAGCGCCCAAAGCCACCCCAAGCAAAGCGCCTTCGTCGACAAAGGTGTCCAGTGGCGCCGAATTTTTGACAAAACAGTTTTCCAACCATGCCGGCAGACGCGATTACAAGCTTTATGTGCCCGGACAAAAGATACAGGGACGTCGCCCACTTTTGATCATGCTGCATGGTTGCACGCAGACTGCAGATGATTTTGCTATGGGCACGCGCATGAATCAGATGGCGGAGAGCCATGGCATGGTCGTCGCCTATCCTGTCCAGACGAACCGGGCTAACGCTTCCGTCTGCTGGAACTGGTTCAATCCGGGAGATCAGCGGCGCGGAGCGGGCGAGCCGGCGATCATCGCGGGTATCACTGAAGAGATCGCGGAAGAACACCATATAGACCCCACCCGCATCTACATCGCCGGGCTATCGGCAGGTGGTGCCATGGCCATGGTAATGGGGGCGTCTTATCCGGAGATTTATTCTGGCATCGGAGTCCATTCCGGGTTGCCTTACAAATCGGCAAATGATGTCATGTCCGCTTTCGGGGCGATGCGGGGCGACCCGTCGAAAGTTGGACCACAGCCACAGATCCGCACCATCATTTTTCATGGCGATGCGGACAAAACAGTTCACCCCGAAAATGCCAACAAGATCGCAGAGGGACTGCGAAAGATTGGCAACAAAGCGACAAATACCGGGCACGCAGCCGTTCATGGCGGTCGCAGTTATATCCGCACGATCAGCCACACAGAGGAAGGCACTGTGGCGGTTGAGCAATGGATCATCAAAGGCGCTGGCCACGCATGGGCAGGCGGCAGCGCCGAAGGAAGTTTCACTGACCCGAAAGGTCCCGATGCTTCAGCCGAAATGCTCCGCTTCTTTCTGACGGAAGTGGCTGAGTAGGAAATTCCGTTTCATGAATTGCTTCCGCTATCACGCGATATCCAAATCTGCTCTTTCTGAATCGTTCCAAGAACAATGATATGGGTATGACACGAATATCACAGAACCATCCGAAGGCAGCCGAATTGCAATTGGACAATTGTGATCAGTGTTTTCGGTTGGCTCTTAGGTCTCTTGTAAAGACGAGGCAACTTTCAGGCATCTGGTGCGTTGATGATTGCATTATTTGCAAACCGCTAGTCGAGATTATGAATGGTGAGCTCTGAGATGAATCTGGTACTTTTTTGTCAGGCATGGGCAGTCACGGCAGTGTTTTTTCTGGCGGTTGACAGTATTTGGCTGGGCGTTGTTGCGAAAAATTTCTACCAGGAAAATCTCGGATTCTTGATGAAGGATGCCGTAAATTTCCCTGTCGCCGCCGGCTTTTATTTTATCTTCGCCGCTGCTGTTGTATATCTGGCATCTT
>JANMEX010000107.1:0-14671 GCA_031377485.1 Phyllobacteriaceae bacterium | reverse complement strand
CATTTGCAGTATATAATCCAAGTGGGACATCAGTTCTAAGCCGCCAGTCCTGCTGGCGGCTCAGGTCGGTTATACATGTCGAGCAGATATTTGCTTCACGCAGCAAGGACCAGCCAGTTTGGTGCAATGGCCGTGCCACGGCCAAGGCCGTAGCCGAGGCGGATGTTGAGCATGCCGAGCGGCTCAAGCAGCTTGGCAGCATCAAGGCTACCCGTCTTCTCAACTGCAAATCCAGCCTTGGCAACGAGGTCTGCAACCGCATTGACAGCTGCTTCGTCATTGCCCGCCAGGAACACCGGGACGGTTTTGGTGGAAGCGGAAGACGCGTCGAACAGACTTGCAAAGATCGTGTTGAACGCCTTCACCACATGCGCGCCCTTGGCCACAGACTGGATTTCCTCGGCGGCGGAGGTGGTGTGGCCAATGGAAAGGCCGGAGAAATCCGGTTTGACCGGGTTGCTGATGTCAACAACGATCTTTCCCTTGAGCGACGGCATGGCAGCAGCTTCGAGCGCGGCAGCATATGGCAGCGCCAGAATAACGATATCCGCACCTGCGACGGCGTCGCTGACGCTGGCCGACTTCACGTTCTTCAGGCCGGAGGCAAACGCGGCGGCGGCAGCAGCGTCCCGAGAGGCAACGGTAAGTTCAGTTGTTCCGGCCAGACGCTTGGCAAGACCCTTGCCCATGTTTCCAAGACCAATGATTGCGGTGTTCATGATGAAATTCCTTGTTCGTATGTTGCGATGGCGGAAACATAGCCAATTCTATTCCGACATAAAATTGCATTGATGTGCGGAACACTCTTGCATAATAATATCGAATGACCGACCTTTCCGATCTCGAAACCTTCGTCGCGGCCGCCAACACCGGCAGCTTTGCCGCTGTCGCGCGGCGCATGTCGATTTCGCCCGCCATGGTGGGACGGCGCATTCAGGCACTGGAAGAGCGCTACGGTGCCAAGTTGATTGAACGGACGACGCGCTCGCACCGGCTAACTGCGTTGGGTGAACAGTTTCTGGAAAAGGCACTGCAAATAATTGAATCAGTCAGCGAGCTCGGCGAACTCACGCGCCCAACCGATGCAAAGCTTTCCGGCCGCATCCGCCTGACAGCGCCGACCACGCTCGGCATCAGGCATCTGGCCCGCATCATTTCGGAACTGTCCGCGCTCCATCCGGAAGTGGTCATTGAAATGAGCCTCAGCGACCGGTCTGTCGACCTGATAACCGGCGGCTTTGATCTCGCGGTACGCATCGGCGAACTGCAATCCACATCGCTGATAGCCCGCCGCG
Organism: Phyllobacteriaceae bacterium; assembly: GCA_031377485.1. Taxonomy (GTDB): domain Bacteria; phylum Pseudomonadota; class Alphaproteobacteria; order Rhizobiales; family Rhizobiaceae; genus JANMEX01. The sequence continues at coordinate 13,376 of JANMEX010000107.1, read as the reverse complement.
TCGGCACGTACCGCTTCGCTTGCTGCGCCTCGCCCTTTTACCTTGCAAAGCACGGCACACCGCAGACACCACACGATCTTGCAGGCGCGCGCTGTATTCTCAACCTCAATCTGGTCCCGCGCAGCCGCTGGCCGTTTCAGAACGAAAGCGGAGCCAAGTTCACCGTCGAAGTGAGCGGCAGCATCGAGATCGACAATGGTGAAGCCCAAAGGTCCGCAGCGCTGGCAGGCGCCGGCATCATCTTTAGCCCGCGCGATCTGGTCGAAGAGGATCTGGCGCGAGGGACGTTGGTCGAAGTGCTGCAACCATGGAACACGTTCACCCTGCCGATCCATACGGTGCACCCGTCGAGACGGTTTGTACCCAGACGGGTGAATGTGTTGATCAAGGCAATGGCGGCGGGGCTGCGGGGGATGTGAGGGGGCGCTAAGCGCAACCCTTCACTCCCCCATCGCAATCAAGCTCGCGTTGCCGCCCGCCGCCGCCGTGTTAACGCTCACCACCTGCTCCAATGCAAAGCGCAGCAGATAATGTGGCCCGCCGGCCTTGAAGCCTGTCCCCGAAAGCCCGGATCCGCCAAATGGCTGCGTGCCAACTACGGCGCCGATCATGTTGCGGTTGACGTAGATGTTGCCGGTGTCGAGGCGCTCGGTGACTTTTTTGACCGTGTCCTCGATGCGGGTGTGGATGCCGAGCGTGAGACCAAAGCCCGTCGATTCAATCTGATCAAGCACCTTGTCGAGTTGCCCTGCTTTATAGCGCACAACATGCAGCACCGGCCCGAATATCTCGCGCGTCAATGCCTCGGCCTTTTTCAGTTCCACAATATGCGGTCCGAAAAACAGCCCGCCATCCGGTGCCTTGGCAGCATAGCGAACCTTCTGCGTCTGACGCATGTCCTCGATGTGCGCCGTCAGCATCTTGTGCTGTTCGGCGTCAATCACCGGGCCATTGTCAGTGTTGAGCTGTAGCGGATCGCCCATCTTCAATTCCCGAGCCGCACCCTCGATCATGTCGAGCATCCGGTCCGCCACATCCTCCTGCACAAACAGGAGCCGCAGCGCCGAACACCGCTGACCGGCAGAACGGAACGCCGACGCCACAACATCATCGGCCACCTGTTCCGGCAGCGCAGTTGCGTCAACGATCATGGCATTCATGCCGCCAGTCTCGGCAATCAATGGAACGATAGGACCATTCTTGGCCGCCAGCGTCCGGTTGATCGCCCACGCAGTTTCGGTCGAACCGGTGAAGCAGACGCCGTCGATCTTCGGATGGCTTGTTAACGCCGCGCCGATTTTGCCGTCGCCGGGAACGAAAATCAGCGCGTCTTTTGGCACGCCCGCGCCGTGCAAAATTGCCACCATTTCATGCGCCACCAACGGTGTCTGCTCGGCAGGTTTGGCGATCACAGCATTGCCCGCAGCAAGCGCGGCAACCACCTGTCCGGCAAAAATCGCCAGCGGAAAATTCCACGGGCTGATGCAGACAAATACGCCGCGACCGCGATGGGTGAGGCGATTGTCTTCACCTGTCGGTCCGGGCAAAACCAACGGCTCGCCAAAAGACAAGACAGCCTGGCGCGCATAGTAGCGGCAGAAATCCACAGCCTCGCGAATTTCCGAAACGCCGTCATCCAGCGTCTTGCCCGCTTCCCTTGAGAGAATGGCAAGGAACCGGTCGCGCTGGCTTTCAAGCGCATCCGCCGCCTTTTCAAGTATTTTGGCGCGGTCCTCGACAGGCATTTTTGACCAGGCCTTGTAACCCTTACGCGCCGCATCGACCGCTTCTGAGGCATTTTGCGGTGTTGCATTCATGACAGTGCCAACCGGCCTGCCATTGCTCGGCGAGTGCACATCATTGCGCATTCCAAACGCGGACGCGCCTGGGATCAGTGGCTTGGCTTCAACCTCGGCCTTCTGCGTGCCAAGGCTGGCAACCAGCTTGGCCAATTCCTTGCGATCCCCAAAATCAAGCCCGCGTGAATTCTTCCGGTCCGGATAGATCGAAAGCGGCGACGGAATGTTCGGATTGGCGTAACCCTTGCCATCATTCAGGATGGCAGACGGGCGGATGAGCAGATCGCGCACCGGTATGTTGGTATCGCCCACCACCGACACGAACGAAGAGTTCGCACCATTTTCAAGCAGGCGACGCACCAGATAGGCCAAGAGGTCGCGATAGCCGCCAACCGGCGCATAAATGCGGCAGGCAATCTTGTCGCCACCCTCGGTCACAGACTTGTAGAGCGTCTCGCCCATGCCATGCAGCCGCTGGAATTCAAACCCGGTCTTGTCTCCGCCGGCCATCTCCATGATGGTGGCAACAGTCAGCGCATTGTGCGTGGCAAACTGCGGAAAGAGTGTCGGCCGCGCATTCAGCATCTGGCGGGCACATGCCATATAGGACGCATCCGTCGCCGCCTTGCGCGTGAAAACCGGATAGCCGTCAAGCCCGCGCTCCTGCGCGCGCTTCACTTCGGTGTCCCAGTAAGCGCCCTTCACGAGCCGCACCATCATCTTGCGCCCTAGCCGCTTTGACAGCGCCTCGACATGGGCAATCACCGCCCCGGCTCTCTTTTGATAAGACTGGATGGCAAGACCAAACCCGTCCCAACCGTCGAGCGACTTGTCAGCAAACACGGCATCTATCACATCAAGCGACAGTTCGAGACGATCCGCCTCTTCCGCATCAATCGTGAAGTTCAGATCATACGACTTCGCCTTGCGGGCCAGATCAAGCACCAGCGGCACCAGTTCCGTCATAACCCGGTCTTTGTGGGTCGCGAGATACCGCGGATGCAGCGCTGACAGCTTGACCGAAATGCCCATCCGGTCCGGCAGCGGCTTGTTGCCGGCGGCCTTGCCGATGGCCTCAATCGCCTTGGCATAGGAGTTGAAATAATGTTTGGCGTCTTCTGCGGTGCGGGCCCCTTCGCCCAGCATGTCGAACGAGTGGCGATAGCCCTTGGATTCGTTGGACCTCGCGCGGTTCAGTGCGTCGGCAATATTTTCGCCCAACACGAAATGGTGGCCCAGAAACCGCATCGCCTGCTTGGTCGCGGTGCGCACGGTCGGCAAACCAACCCGCTTCATCAGTGAGGCGATTACCCCCTCCGGCGTTTCGCCCGGCTTGATGACTTTCGCAGACAGGCCGAGCGCCCAGGCGGAACCGGCGACAAACAGCGAGCCGCCCTTGCTTTCGTGTTGCGCCCAGCCACCCTGATGCAGCTTGTCTTCAATCAGCCGGTCCTGCGTCGCCGCATCCGGCACACGCAACAGCGCTTCGGCCAGAACCATCAGCGCAAGCCCTTCGCGGGTGGAAAGACCATATTCACGCAGAAAATCTTCAACACCGCCAATGCCGCCCGATTGCGCACGAATGGCGTTGATGTAGTCTGAAGCCCGCCGGTCAATCGCCGCCTCCGTCGCCGGATCGCTTTTGCCCTGCTCGAGCAAACGGGCAACCAGTTGGTCATCGGCAGGCATCGGCTCGGCGTAAAAAGCGGCAGCGGTGGACATCGGCAATTCCTCCAAATTTATTTTTCCCTGTATAACTTAATTTCCATGGATTTTTTCACCATACTTTGATAATCCGCTGGTGAATTTCTTGGAAAATAGGAGTTTTTTGGTGGATATAAAGTCTCTCGACCAGATCGATCGCCGCATTCTGCGTGAATTACAGGCCAACGGCCGCCTGACCAACACCGAATTGTCCGAGCGCGTCCACCTTTCCGCCACCGCCACAAACGAGCGCGTCAAGCGCCTGACCCGCGATGGGTTCATAATCGGCTACACAGCTTTGCTGTCGCCGGAAAAGCTCGGCCGTGCGCTGCTGCTCTTTGTCGAGGTCAAACTTGAGCGCACCACGCCAGACGTCTTCGACGCCTTCGCCGCCGCCATCCGCCGGACGCCCGATGTGCTGGAATGTCACCTGATTGCCGGTGGTTTCGACTATCTCGTCAAAGCCCGCGTTGCCGACATGTCTGCCTACCGGCAGTTCCTGTCAGATCTCCTCACCGCCGTTCCCGGCATTCGCGAGACCCGGACCTATACGGTGATGGAAGAGGTCAAGGACACGACGAACCTGCCGATTTGAATTGCACGTAAATCGCCCTTGCCACGGCTGCCGTCCCGCTACTGCTTGAGGATATCGCGCACTTCAACCATGTTCGACCGCACACGCAAGATCTTGAACCCAAGCGTTGTCAGATGTGTTGGCATCACCCAGCCATCTTCCTTGCCGTTCGAAATGATCCACGGGTCGAGATCAAGTGTCTGGCGCATTTCTGTTTCCATGCGGTTCCAGACAGCATCGAGCGCCTTGGTCTTGATGATGTCCTCAAAGTCGGCATGGGCAGCCGAAATGAACCCATAGTAGGCATACATCTGCCCCATGGAGTCCCAAAAATAATTATCCGCCTGCGTGTCAAACCAACCGAGATTGTTGTTCTTTGAACGCTCGTCGATGGCCGCCGTCGTTGAACCAATCTGGCTGGTAATGGTCTCGATCATCGTAGCCAGATTGTCCGCGCGCGCATCAAAAGTCGCGTCGCAATTGGCAAGCCGCGTGTTGAACTTGTCGAGGTTTTCAATGCCGATACGAAACGATGACGGTGATGACTGCCTGAAGCCGAGTGGTGACAGACCGAAATACCAGGACGATACATCATACTGCAGTTGGCCACGTGCCTTTTTCAAATCCTCGTCAATCTGCGACGTGCCACGCACACGGCCGAGCGAATCCACCAGTTCGTTCGACATGCGCTGGACAGCAGAGTGTATGCCGCGCTGGAACGATGCCTTGTTGTCAAAAAATGGGGTTCTGTCCCAGGAAAGACCGAAGAAGCCGGCCTTGTACAGAAGCATCGATGAAACCCAGCTGTTCTGATTCACGTTGAAATCGGTGAGCGCAGAGGCAACATCGACAATGGCCGAACGACCACAGGTTTTCGCCGTCGTCCCACCACCTGTCGCAGCCACTTCCTCACCGGCAGATACGCCCCGGCTTTCGAGTTTGAAAGCATCGACATAATCAGGATTATAGCCGGAGTAAGTTTCGGCATTATAGAAAAACCAGCCATAACCGGTGACAAGCGCCAAAACAAAAGCACCGATCAAGCTCTTCCACAAAAAGCCGGTAGACCGGTAAAACGCATAAAGCTTGGCAAACGGCCACAAAATCCACGCAACCACCTGACCGATGCCGCGTCCGATCAGATAAAAAGTCCGGCTGAAAAATTCGATGATCGGGTCAAGCATAGGTGTCACTCCGGTGTGGCATCAGGCACGTCAGGAAACATCATAAAGACGTTTGCGCCAAGCCTGTCTGTCGTTGAGATAGGTTGTTTTCAGTGTCTCCACAACATGGGCCTGATAAAGATCGGGCCATGTCTGGTAGTCAGTATAAAAGCCCTGCTTGTTGAACGCATAACGGGCAACAAAATCCGAAGGAACGAACTCGCTGATCAACCGGTTGACCAGCCAGCAATCGGGATGATCCGGCTTGGCGCGCAAAAGCAGAAAACGGAATTGCGGCTCAACCTGCCCGGGATCAATCCGCCCTGTTTCAGAGACTTGCCGTTTGGCGGCATTGAGGAAAGGATAGTTGCCATCCTTGCGGATCATCTCGCTGTTGCGGTGCATCCAGGTTTGCAGCCAGATCGCATCGACCTTGCCAAGATCAGTCTTCGGTTCAGCTTTGCGCACCAGATCGCGGATCACCATTTCCGCGCGGTGTTCAAGAAAACCCGATGGCTCCAGCCACGATGAGCGCGGCAGATCAAGCCGTCCGGTAGAGGCCAGAAACTTGTAGATCGCCTCAGCGTCATTGATCGACAGATACGAGACCTGCCAAGGCCGCGACCGGCGAAAGCCCGGCGCGTCCGGCGTCGAAATCACGGTCGTCATCTTGTCATCGATGAACACGTAGAGCCCTGAGAAATGGCTGGTCCAAAAAGCATTGTGGCGAAACACCACCTTGTCCGGCACCAGCGCATTTTCGCGGATGTCGCCCGCCGCCTTGGCCAGCTCGACCATCCGGTTCAACAGTTCATTGTTGCGCCACGCGTCGGGATCTCCCGTCAGCCTGTCGGTCAACGTGCGCAGTTCTGCCGCCTTGCCCAGCGTATCGTCTGCGGACAAAACCTTGAATTCGACCTGCTTGATCGACAGCAAATCCTCGATGTCATCGACCTCCGGAACGCTATCTTCAATCTCGCCGTAGATCACATCCTTGATCGTCAATGCATTGATCGCCCGCGCGTTGCCGTCAAAAAACTCGAACATCAGTTCGTCCGTGTTGGAAAACTCGGTGTGCACCACCGGCAAAATCGCCTGATCCGGCGTCAGGATGATGAAACGCCGGTTGACGCCATTGGGATCAAGGTATGAATAATCATCCAGCTCTTTTGCCACCTGCGGCGAGAAGCCGGTCTTGTCGATGTCAAATGTCTTGAGCTTTGTCGCCTTCAACCCGAACGCCTTCAGCGCCTTGTTGTAACGCTCGATGAGATGCGGCTGGTCGATTGTGAGCAGTCGGCCGTATATGAGTTCACTGTCGTAGAGGCGATCCATGGATTTTTACCAGGCCCCCTTCTTCTTCAGCGCCTCAACTTCGGCCATCGCCCGCTCGCGCAACCTCGCATCGCGAATCATTTTCTGCACGGCACTGTCGTCCGACTTGTCGGAATAGCGGAACTCTGAGTCCGCATAGCGGTTCACCTCCTGCATCACCATTTCGACGGTGAACGGACGGCGCAACTCGGAAATCATCGCCTTCTTGTCGTCGTAGCCCTTGTGCATGAAGACTTCCGGCTTCTCAAACCATTCGTCCGGCAGCTCGATGTCCATCGCCCGCATCTTGATTGCATCAGTGATGTTCTTGATTGCGCGGCCGGTGAAACGCGGTTCACGCTCCTTGATGCGGAACAGATACTCGCCGATTTCTGCCATCGTATCCGGCGGGCCATTGTCATCGACAAACTTCTTGAACACAACGCCAAGCGCCTCTTCCTGCGGCTTGTCATGCGTGTCGTAGGCAGCTTCCACGGCCTTTTTGATTTCCTGCGCCGCATAAAGCTTGTGCTCGCCAAGCGGGATCTGATGGTTCTTGCCCGCCAGCAGCGCGAAAATATCAATGTAGTCCTCGCGCGTCTGCGGCCCGTCCACCAGCCAGCGAGCTCCCGCACGCTGACGTAGCGCATCATCGACATTTTCCGGATAGTTCGAGAACATGCCAAACGTCGCGTTGCCGTGCACCACGGTCTGCGCGCCCGCAAACGCGTCCATCAAGACGCCGGTGATTTCCTGCTGTCCCGCCGATGCCCGGTCATCCGAGCGCTTGGCCGCCACTTGGTCAATGTCATCAATCGTGCCGAACGCAATCACTTTCGGGTTGATGATGTTGTCAATGAACTGGCGGCAGTTCTGACCGGACTTGCCCTGATAGGAAGATATCTGGTCTACGCCGAAATTCTCATAATGGAACGGATATCCTGCCACCTTGCAATGCTCGTCCACCAAACCCGCGATCATCTGGATCAGCGTGGTCTTGCCAGTGCCCGGCGCGCCATCGCCGATAAAGGTGAAAATATAACCACCCAACTCAACGAACGGGTTCATCTGCCGCTCGAAATCATAGGCCATGATCATCTTGGCCAGTTTCACCGATTGGTACTTGGCAATGTGGTTGCCAATCACCTCGTCCGGCCGCTTGAAACTCATCACCAAAGGCTTGGATTTTTTGCCCGGCGCGACATCAAATCCGTCGATGGTAAAATTGTCCGCTTCCAGCCGCAAATGCGAATTCTCGAATGCGCCGAGCCCGGTGAACCTGCCCTTGCGTTGCAACAATCCTTCGATGGCCGCTCGCGCCGAGGCATGCGCCCGCCCCAGCATCGCTGCCTCATCCGGTGAGCCGACAATCGCCGCATCGATTGCCGCCAGCAAGGATTTCACCGCATCCTGCGCCGTCTCAAACTGGAAAGCCGGCTCCTTGGTGTCCTCCACCGCCTCGCTGCCCGCTTCGATCATCTGCGTGATGTAGGCCGCAAAGGTGAACGCCGCGACATAGGCTGAAGCGGAAAGATAATCGCGAAATTGCGACGCCTCCACGCCCTCAAGCGCCTTGGTCGCATTGCGCGCTTGCAAGGCCTCAAGCGGCGTCTGGCGTGCATAAGTGTCAGCGACCGCCAACGCAACGCTGATGCCGCGCCGCGCACGAAACAACAGCGTGTGCTGACCAATCGACATCATCGGGTCTTCTGGCCGGATCTTCTGGATCGTCTTGATGAATTCAACTTCGCGCGACTTGCGAAGGCCACCCGTCGAAACCGTCGAAACAAATCGCCGCCCGGTTCCCGCAATCTCTGTGCTGGATTGGCTGTCAACGCTTTCCAGCATCACCATCCGCGTCACCAGTGACTGCGCGGTGGGCAGATGTTTGGCAATGTCAGCTTCGTCGATTGTTGTCAGACCGGCATCCATTTAATTTCCTCACCAACTGCAGCGATGGTTCAAAATCCGTTTGGGTGGAGCGAAAATGGCAGTCTGCGAGAACCGGAGCGCAATGGACTAAATGTCCATGAGCACCGGAAGCGCAGCAGAATGCCATTTGCAGCCCTCCCAAGCGGATTTTCAAACATCGCTGATTACCTGCCCATTCGACAGCACATGAACCTTGTACCCGTCGAAAATCTTCTTGGTCTCACCCTCGGCATAAAGCGCCTGGTAGGCTTCATGCGGCACCAGCGCGTGGCGTTCGTATGAAGACACGCCCATCCGCGCAGCCTCCAGATCGTCCGTCTCGATGTGGAATTCCTCCCGCGCCGGATCAGATGAAAACAGCCCTTTGCGCGCCGGTCTTTCCGAGGTCGAAAAGACGTCCTGAATGGTCCAGGTCAACAGCCACGCATTGCTGTTCTTGCGCACCTTTGACAGCACTTCAGCAACCGTCGAATTGTTCTCCGTCACGCCCGCTGAATAAAATGGCCCCAAAACGATGCGGCGCAGCTGCTTGGGGTGCAGCTCATCAAAATCCTTGTCGAGGTTGCCCGCAATCGTCACAGGTGACAGCGAATAGGCGGAGTTTTTCTCGGCAAAATCATCAAACTGACGCGCCAGCGAAGGGTTGAGCAAACCGTCAACCGGCAGGGGAATCTTTTCATTCGGATTGAGCTTGCCGTCCGCGCTTACCAGCACATCAACCATGCGCTCGCTGGAATCTTCAACCGTCACTGTATAGACCATCGGCAAATTGGCCGATCCATCAAAAACGCCCCAATGCACCACATAAAATGGCCGCATCGTCTTCGGGTTCACGGAAACCTTGATGGTGCGCGGCAAAATGTAGGGGCGGAACAAATCGCCTTTTCTGGCTTCCTCAAGATAGATCCGCTCCGCCATCAACTTCTGCAACGCGGCCGGAAATTCCTTCTTGCGCAGGATGAAATCGGCCATGTCGAGCCGCAGTTGTTCAGCCGATGGAATGGCCTGCAGCCGTTCCTTTGCGCCATGCTGGTCGCGCTCGAGTTCCAGCACATTCTGGAAAACCGGAAAACCGGATTCCGCGCGGCTGATCTTGAACGTATCGGTAAACGCCAGCTTGTTTTGCCAACAGGCAAACGAGTTCTTCAGCCGGGCGAGATATTCGACAACCACGCCCGCCATCAAATCATGCTTGTAGAGCGGCGAATCCGTGGCGCGCAAAAACACGTCCAGACCATCAAGCGCCGCACGGATCGCCTCAAAATAACGACCAGCAGCGCCTTCCTCATTCGCCATGCTGAATGTTCCTGCTCAAGCGGTCAGGACTGGACGTAGTTGGCGGCGTTGTGCTTTGCCATCACATCGCCAAAACGCCGCGCAAACGCATCATCAGCCAGCTTCTTGCGGCGCTGTATGTCGGCTGTCGCCACCATGTTCTTCTCATGCAGTTCGAGCAGATCGCCGATATGCTTTTGCGCCGCAGCGCCGATGCCGGCCATCGTCTCTTCAGCGGCATTGTCAACCTTGGAACCCAACGTGTTGATCTTGTGCGCCACGTCCTGTTGCGCCGCCGTCTTCAACGAGTCTTCGAGCGACTTGTAAAGAACAATGCGCTGCTCGGTGTCGATGGTCAGCTTGTTGATCAAGGTCGCCTGCGCTGCGATCTGGTTGTTGAGCGAGTCAACAAACGTCTGGAACATTGAAGTGTAGCGCTCAAGCGTCTGGCTTTCGGCCAAAAGCACTTGCTCCTGAGCCTGCTTCTCATTGTATTCCGTCGCCATCTTGGAACGATCGGCTTCAATCTTCGTGCGCTGCTTCTGGTCAGTGGAGGCAGCCAGTTGGTTTTCAAGATCAAGGATCAGCGGGTTGAGTTCATTGATCCGTTTTTGTGTGGCTTCAAGATTGTCCATCGCCACCTTGCGGCGTTCGATCACCTGCACAAGGCTGGCTTCAGACGTCTTGTATCGCGAGTCCAGAACCTGCTTCTGATCCTTGAGAATGCCGACAATCGTATCGGACTTGCCCAGGAGTTCCTGCAAATTGCCGGCCAGCGACATGTTGCGCACGCGGTCTGTGCGCATCCGTTGGGCACGGTCCTTGGAGAATATGCCGATAAACTTTTCCCAGCCCGAATAGCTCTTCATCGATTCAAATTCGGAACCGAACACGTTGGTCGCATCTTCAAGGCCGATGATCAGGTCGGCAATGTTGCCTTCCATGGTCTTCTGCTGCTTGATCACGTCTTCGATGCGAGCGTTTTCAATGTCGAAATTCGCATCGCCGATCTTCTGATCCGCCTTTGCGACCTCGCCCATAACCACAGCCGTCTGGTCCAGCTTGGTTTTCATGTCTTCGACCACTTGCTTGGTCTTGGCAATTTCAGCGTCAAAGTTCTGCAGCGTGGCCATCTGGGTCTCCGGGGCAAAAGGGACAGTGACGCGAGATATAATGATGCTTGCAACCATTTGAAAGCGAAATGCCGGACATCTTTCGATATCCGGCATTTTCATTTCAAATTCTCAGAAGTTCAGGCCTTGGGGGTTCAGGGCTTGGGAGATCACGGCTTGGGATCTGCCTTCAGATACGCAATCAAATTGACGATATCCGCATCGTCCTTCAGGCCGGCAAATGCCATCTTGTTGCCCGGAACGAAACCTTTCGGGTCCTTCATGTAGGCAGTGAAGTTGGCCTCGTCCCAAACGAGACCCTCAGCGCCCTTGGCCTTCATCGCGTCAGAATATTTGAACCCTTCGACCGCAGCAGCCTTGCGCCCGATGATACCCACCTGATGAGGCCCGACCTTGTTCTTTTCTTCGGTTGCGGTGTGGCAAGCCATGCATTTTTTGTAGACATTCTTGCCAGCAACTGCGTCTCCATCAGCAACCGCGAAAGACGGGACAACCACAGAAACAACGAGTCCAAGAATAACCGCCAACTTGTTCATGGCCAACCTCTCCAATATTCAAATGCGCGAAAATACGCAGTCTGTGACATCTTGAGACCTAGCATACGCGATTATCGCTGGCCATCACGTTGACCTCGATCAAAGGTACAAGAAATTTAAGCTGCGTCTTCGACTAGCGGGAAAACCCGATCAGATCTTCTGACGCAATCCGGCCCATTTCCTCTTCCCAATGCGGACGGCAGAGCGAGACATAAACATCCTTGCCAATTGCCACCTGGTCGCCCTGCTTGGCAACCTTTCCGTCCGCGCCAAGACGCACGACCATCGTCGCCTTACGACCGCAGCGGCAAATCGTGCGCACTTCGCGCAAATCATCGGCAATTGCCAACAGTGCCTTCGAGCCCGAAAACAGATTTCCCTGAAAATCCGTGCGAAGCCCGTAGCACATAATCGGTATGCCAAGCCTGTCGGCAACACGTGCAAGCTGCCAAACTTGCACCTCCGTCAAAAATTGCGCCTCATCTATAAAAACGCAATGCACCGGATGCGTGCCGACTCTGGCCTCCACCCGGTCATACATGTCGTCTTCATCGCGGAACATTTCGGCCTTTTCCTCAAGCCCGATGCGCGAGGAAATGTAACCCTCATCACCCTTGCGATAATGCCCGGCCACAAACAGCAGCGTGCGCATGCCGCGTTCCTGATAATTGTACGATGCTTGCAAGAGCATGGTCGTCTTGCCGGCATTCATCGTTGCATAGTTGAAATAGAGCTTGGCCATCAAATTCCCGCTTTCCGGGCGATTTCATAGCTTGCCACTCGCCAACTTTCCATCTTGCAGCGCCGACTATCAACAATTGACGTTGCCGGAACAGCCAGTGTCGCGGATTCACCGGAAGATGACTGGAAACCCCGTTGAATTCATGCTTGAAATTGATCCAAGTGCGAAAACATGCCGCATGCAGGTCCGCAACGATTTCGAAAAGCATTCGAAACAACATGGGAAACTCACAGATGAAGAAGTTCGTATTTGCCGCCGCTCTCGCCGCATCAACAATGCTTGTGTCTTCGGCATTCGCCGCCGAAGCCGAAAGCTGCAAGGCCGTTCGCTTTGCCGATGTCGGCTGGACAGACATTCAGGTCACCACCGGCGCAACCACAGTCATTCTCGAAGCCCTCGGCTACGCGCCGGAAGTCAAGACCTTGTCAGTGCCGGTCACCTACGCATCGTTGAAAAACAAGGACATCGACGTGTTCCTTGGCAACTGGATGCCGTCGATGACAGCAGACATCAAGGCTTACACAGACGACAAGTCAGTCGAATCCATCAGCACCAATCTTGAAGGCGCAGGCTATGGCCTCGTCGTTCCGCAATATGTGGCGGATGCCGGTGTTAAATCACTGGCTGACCTTGGCGCAAACAAGGACAAGTTCTCCGGCAAGATTTACGGCATTGAAGCTGGCAATGACGGCAACCGCATCATTTCGGAAATGATTGCCAAGCCGGAAAACAAGCTCGACGGCTATGAAATCGTCGAAAGCTCGGAAGCTGGCATGCTGACCGAAGCCGAAAAGGCGATGAAGAACAATGAGTGGATCGTCTTCCTCGGCTGGACCCCGCACCCCGTCATGGGCGATATGAAAATCGCCTACCTTGATGGCATGGGCGATTCAGGCTTCGGCGCTGCAACCGTGCTTACAAACGTGCGCGCCGGGTACACCACCGAATGCCCGAACGTCGGCAAACTCCTGACCAACCTCAAGTTCAATCTCGCCATGGAAGGCGCCATGATGGCCCCGGTCCTGAAAGATGGAGCCGACCCGAAAGCCGTTGCCAAGGAATGGCTGAAGGCCAATCCGGATGCAGCCAAGCCATGGCTTGAAGGCGTGACCACCTTTGACGGCGGCGATGCCAATGCTGCGCTGACGGCAGCCTTGGCAGGATAAGTATAGGCTTGCGACCTCGGCGCTGCCCCTCATCCGCC
>JANMEX010000104.1:0-2310 GCA_031377485.1 Phyllobacteriaceae bacterium | reverse complement strand
GCCCAATCGAACTCCGGTCCATTGAAATTCCCGACACCGTTTGAGATGTCAATTGCTTCTGCGGCCGAGATGACGACTGCTGATTTGGCGGTAATCGGTGGCCAGCTGAAGTTCATAACAACGCGACCTTGCAGCCCGCGGTATAAAATCCGGATTGTCCGTGACATACCTTGCTCCTTATGAAAAAGAAGCCGACTCAAAACAAGGTAGAAGTGGTTTAACTGCACTTCAATTCACATATTATCAAAAAAATTGTACTGCCATGCCGGACGGCCACCTGCTTCAAATGCCCGCCTCTATGCCCATTCCCGTTCGGTCTGCCACTTCCCGCAGGGCGAAACTTGAATTGATCTTTATCACATGCGGCATGGCTGACAGCCATAGTTTGTGGATGCGCTCATAGTCTGCCAGATCCTTGGCGGCAATGCGCAGAAGGTAGTCGTATTCGCCGGACATCAGATAGCAGACCAGCACATTTGGGCAGCGTTTCACGGCAGCTTCGAATTCGGACAGGATTTTTTCCGACTGGCCGGACAGACTCATATGGACAATGACCGTGACTGAATGGCCGAGCGCAGCGTTGGAAATGCGGGCGTGGTAGCCGCGGATGACACCGGATTTTTCCAATATGTCGAGGCGGCGCGAACAGGCGGATTGGGACAGGCCGACGGTTTCGGAAAGTGCCGCGTTGGACATGCGCCCGTCTTTCTGCAGCGCTTTCAGAATTGATAAATCGAGTGCATCCAATTGCATTGTTGGTGATTCCTTCGACGTTTATCCAATTATACGCAAACATATGCGGAAAGTGGTTACGAAACCACCCCACTTTGCAAGGACATTCGACGGACAAGTGCCTATGTTTTCCCTTAGGGAACGTTCAATCAATCGGAGAATAAAATGCGCGTCGGCTGCCCCAAGGAAATCAAGAACCACGAATATCGCGTCGGCCTCACCCCCGGTGCGGTGCGTGAGTATGTAGCGCATGGACATGAGGTTTTGGTCGAGACGGGCGCTGGCGCCGGTATCGGCGCAGATGACGGTGCATATCAGGCCGCCGGTGCGAAGATTGCCAAGACGGCTGCCGATGTGTTTGCCAAGTCGGACATGATCGTCAAGGTCAAGGAGCCGCAGCCGGGCGAATGGGTTCAGCTACGCGAAGGGCAAATCCTTTACACATACCTGCATCTTGCTCCGGATTTGGAACAGACAAAGGGATTGCTTGCTTCCGGTGTGACCGCCGTTGCTTACGAGACCGTCACGGATGAGCGCGGCGGTCTGCCGCTTTTGGCTCCGATGTCTGAAGTTGCCGGTCGCCTGTCCATTCAGGCTGCTGCAACCGCGTTGCAGGCTGCAAATGGTGGTCGCGGCATTCTTCTTGGCGGCGTGCCGGGTGTGCTTCCGGCCAAGGTTACCGTACTTGGCGGCGGCGTTGTCGGTCTTCACGCGGCCAAGATGGCTGTTGGCTTGGGCGCAGATGTCACCATCATCGACCGCTCTATCCCGCGGCTTCGCCAGTTGGATGATATTTTTAACGGTCGCGTTCACACGCGTTACTCGACAATCGAGGCGCTGGAAGATGAAGTATTCTCGGCAGATGCCGTTATCGGCGCTGTGCTCATTCCCGGAGCTGCCGCGCCGAAGCTCGTCACCCGCGAAATGCTTTCGGGCATGAAGAAAGGCTCGGTCATGGTCGATGTCGCCATCGATCAGGGCGGCTGTTTTGAAACCTCGCACGCAACCACTCATGCTGACCCGACTTATGTGGTTGATGGCATCATTCACTATTGCGTTGCCAATATGCCGGGCGCTGTGCCGATTACCTCGGCGCATGCTTTGAACAATGCGACGCTCTATTATGGCCTGCAGCTTGCCGACAAAGGTTTGAAGGCATTGGTTGATGACCATCACTTGCGCAATGGCCTGAATGTCCATGCAGGTCGCATCACCAACAAGGCTGTTGCCGAAGCGCTTGGCTACGAGCTTGCAGAACCCAAGTCAGTGTTGAAAGTCGCGTAAGCGATACCAAATCTGACACTGAAGAAAGGCGACCGTTCCTCCCGGTCGCCTTTTTCTTTGCCAATTTTATGGGCTGAGGCGGCAACTTGCACGTTGCCGCCTTCTCAATTTGATTTCGCAAACCGGTATAGAGCCATTCACCGTTTCTTCGAATCGTCAAACGGCTCTAACTCTTTGTTTTAGCGCATTTTCCTTAAACGTTTGATGTTCCATCAAACTTGGAAATGCTCGAGATTTCTGATGTCATTCAATAAGGCGAGATGACATCCGTCACGCGCCGGATGGTAACACGGC
>JANMEX010000101.1:0-11379 GCA_031377485.1 Phyllobacteriaceae bacterium | reverse complement strand
GCCGGTCTCACCAAATGTTTGGTAAAGGCCCCATTCGGGACCCATGTCGTGGGCAAAACCCTTCTTCCAGCCGAACAGGCTTGAATAGAAGGTCCATGCCTCATCCAGATTGCCGCAGTGCAGTTCGTTCCAGCCGATATGACCCTTGGCCATGAAGGGGGCAGGAGGCATGGCCTCACCATTGCCCTTGAATAATATAAAGCCTGCGCCGTGCGGATCGGCAGCGACGGCAAAGCGCCCAACTCCTGGGATGTCTTGTGGTTCTTTCCAGATTTTGCCGCCAGCCTTCGTCAATTTTTTCGCATAGGCGTCAACATCATCGACACCGATATAGCCCATCCACATGGGCGGCATGCCCTTGTTTTCTTCCGGGATCGCCATGATGCCGCCAACTGAAACGTCGCCGTTCATCAAAAGCGTATAGGCTTGTCCAGGCATTCCCGAATCTTGGGTACGCCAGCCGACGACCTTGGAATAAAACGCTTCGGCCGCCTTCACGTCCGTTGTCATTATATCGTACCAGACAAATGTATTTGCCATTTTTCTCACTCCTCCGTTTGGTCGAAAAGCAATTCAATGTAGCGACGCAGATGGCTGATGCTGTCGGCGGCTGCGTCCGGCCCTCCGGTTGCCTTTGCCAGAATGAATGCGCCTTGCAGGACGGCCTGCGTATGCAGGGCAAGGCTTTGCGCCGTGCACGGGAATGTCCTGCCACTTTCTTCCATCGCAGCCTGAATATCGGCAACGAGTGTTGCGGCATGGCCGGTGATTGCCGCGCCACCGGCTTGTGCAATGGCGGGATGGGACGTGTGCACTTCCTGCACCATCGTGCCGGCCAGACAGGTAAATTCCGGCAGTGTGCCCTGCGCGATCGATTTTCGGAAATCAACATAGCCAAGCACGCGCGCCAGCGGTGTCTCGAGATTTTGATAGGGCGCACCTTTGAACAGGGGTGCGGTTATTGCCGTCCAGTGTTCGGCGGCGGCGATGCCCAAATCTTCCTTGCCCTTGAAATGGTGAAAGAAGCTGCCTTTGGTCAGGCCGGTTTCCTCGCAGAGATCATCGACACTTGTTGCCGCATAACCCTTGGTGCGGATCAGCTTGACTGCCGCATCAAGAATTTTGCGCTTGGACGAGTGTTGCTTCAACGTTTGCATTATCGAAACATACCAATCGGTATGTTTTTAGTCAAGATGCCAATAATTTCAGGGCCGTCACGTTTTCTCTCACCGCAAAGTGACTTCCTGTTGAAAGGGCGGTCCTTTAGGTTCATCTTGAGAAAAGAGGATGTGATGAAACGAAATTTTGCGCTGGGCGCGGTGATGCTTGCCTTTCTGGCAGGACAGACATTGGCTGTGTCGGCTGATCCGGTGCGCGGCGTCGTCGAGCTGTTCACCAGCCAAAGCTGTTCGTCCTGTCCGCCAGCAGACAAGGTTCTGGGCGAAATTATCCGGCGCGGTGATGTGCTGGGCTTGGCTTTCCACGTGGACTATTGGAATTATCTCGACTGGAAAGATACTTTTTCCAGCGCTGAATCAACCAAGCGCCAGTATGACTATGCCAAAAGCATGCATTCAAGCCAGGTCTATACGCCGCAATTGATTGTCAACGGCAAGGAAGTTGTTGCCGCCGGCTCCCCAGACGCCGTGTTCAAGGTGATGGATGCCGCCGCGACGGGTAGCGCCATGACGGTGGAGGTCGCAGCGAGAATTGAGGACGAACGGCTTGTCGTCAACGCTGGCAAAGGCAAGGGCGAGGCCAATCTCGTGCTGGTCGTTTATGAATCGCGTGAAATCGTTGACATCCAGCGCGGTGAAAATCGTGGCAAGAAAATTGAATACCGTAACGCTGTCACCCAGGTGCGCACCATTGGCATGTGGAAAGGCGACGCGCTTGCGGTTGAACTTCCCAAAAAGGAATATCTTGCCGAGAAGGGCTACGGCTGCGCTGTGATTTTGCAGCGCGTCACGCCCGAAGGCACACCGGGAGAAATCATCGGTGCGGCCATTGTGGCTGGCCTTGATTCTTGAGTGTTCGATAAAACAGATGAACTGGAATAAAAAACAGCCGGCGAAAGCCGGCTGAAGTGTTTCGTGCTGCCATACCGAGAGTGGTCCGGTAAGCCTCAGCGCCGAGGGCGGGGGGCTTGGGGTTCGGCGCTTGGGCTAACCGGACCGTCTCAGGCAACGGTAGGATGGTCGTTCGAGATTCAGGCTTCGGTTTGGCGAAAATACGGCGAAAACATGGCGTGGAATCACACCGTGCGACAGTTTGTTTCATCAAGGTGAGGTTTCTGACAGTTTGCTGACAAGCGATTTTTGCTTCAAGTCCGTCGACCTTGGCGATCGTTTGAAATTCATCTTGCCAAAGCCCCTTTGCCGGTTCACCTTTTGCCCCGGAGCTATTCATCGTTTCTTCGAATCGCTGAACAGCTTCGGCTCTTTGTTTTGTCGTATTTTCCTTGAATGTTTGATGCGTCGTCAAATTTGGAAATTCTCAAGGTGAAACCGGTGCGGATGAATGCATATGGATGAGAGCGGGGGAATTAATGATCCCGAGGCGCAAAATCTGATCCCGTTTGATGCGGCGCGCCATGCTGCCATGCCGGTAATGTTTGACCGCAGGGAATTGATGGCGATCCTCAACTTGTATTCGCGCATGGTTGCTGCCGGTGAGTGGAAAGATTATGCGATTGACAGCCTGAAAGACTGCGCTGTGTTCTCTGTCTTTCGCCGCGCCAGCGAAACGCCGCTCTACCGCATTGAAAAAACCCCGCGTTTGGCCCGCAAACAAGGTGCATTCAGCGTGGTCAGTGCCAACGGCCTTATCCTCAAACGCGGGCATGAACTCAGTCCGGTGCTACGCGTGTTCGACAAGAGCCTGAAGCTGGTTGAGGGGTAATGCGAAATTTTTCTGGATGAGGGCGCCGATACTATACCGTCATCCGATTACAAACTGATCTAAAGACCCTTCCAATCCGAAGCCGGAAATCGCTGCTGATCCGGCAAATGGTCCAGTCCGCCATTCATTTCTTTCTGCATGATCACCGTGTCGATCCACTGGCCGAACTTGAAGCCCGAGCCTTCAATTGTCCCGGACAGCTTGAAGCCGAGTGACTGGTGTAGTGCCACCGAACCCTTGTTGCCTTTGCCATCGCCGATCACTGCAATCATCTGGTGAAAGCCCAGCGTTTCGCATCTGTCGAGCAATGCTTGCAGCAAAAGCTTGCCGGTGCCTTTGCCCTTGGCTTCGGGCGCGACATAGACTGAATCCTCGATTGCCCAGCGATATGCCGGGCGTGTGCGGAAGGGCGATGCATAGGCGTAGGCCAGCACCAGACCTGCCTCTTCAGCGGCAAACCATGGGAAGCCGTTGCCGGTGATATGGCTGAACCGCTTCAGCATCTCCACCTCATCGGGAGGCGCGAGTTCATAGGTGCCGGTTCCATGCAGAACAGCATGTTCGTAAATGGTCGTTATGTCTGCGATGTCGCCTTCTGTGGCCGGTCTGATTTTCATTTGTCTTCGCCTGAATTGCCAGAAACAAATTCAGACCGGATTGCAGGCGGGCGCAAGGGAAAATTTTGGCTTGCCGTGTTTTGTCCATATGGAGACAGGCTTTACACAATCTAGAAACCACGTCATCGTTCAGTCAGTTGGTTGACTGATTTGGTGATTTGATGAGCGAGATTGTGTCAAAAGGCCTGCGCAACCGCGATGCCTTGGTGTCAGCTGCGGCACGGTTGTTCTGGCAAAACGGCTTTCATGGTGCCAGCCTTGCCGACATCGCCAAGGCCGCCGGGATTCCGGTTGGCAATCTCTATTATTATTTCAAAACAAAATCTGAAGTCGCGCTTGCCGTTGCGTCCGGCTTTGTTGGCGACACGCAGGATATGCTTGACGAGATCGCGGCGTCTTCTCCTGACCCGCGCAAACGTCTTGCGGTGCTTGCGCAGCGCCTTGCCGCCTCGCAGCGGGCGCGGTTGACCCATGGCTGCCCGGTTGCCGCTGCCGTGCGGGAGTTTCGTGCGAATGCGCCGCTGGCCTCCAACAAAGCCGCAGAAGTGTTTACGCTGATTGCCGGATTTGTCTCGGCTGAATCCGGACGCACGGGCTTGCGTCCGGCGTTGGCCCTGTCTGCGGGGCGCTCGGCTGTTGCCGAATGGCAGGGCGGGATCGTGCTGGGCCATGCCCTGTCTGATGCCGCGGTCCTTGCCGAAAGCGCGCGGCGGCTTTCGCGCATTCTTGGTGTGCAGGAAGCGCATTGACGTTGCACAAAGTCCAATTTGAAATTTCAATCGTAATTTGGCGCGTGTTGGCGTGCTTTTGGCGCCCTTTTTGGCAGGGGTGCGCGGTGTGTTTGCTGGATGTTTTCCTTGAGTGTCGCCTCTTCCAGCTTAGCGGAAATTTCGCCCTTTCGGCATCACATTGACTGCAGACACTTGCTTTTCTGGCGGTCTTTGCGGCGGGGGCATGTGCGGTTTTGCGGCGTTGAGGATGGCGGCCATGCGGGCGCGGGGTTTCGGCTTGGAGCGCATGTCCATCACCGGACGGCGCACTTCGTCGGCGTTGGCAAGGCCGCTGTCGCCGAAGGTGGAGGCGGTGAGTTCGATCAGGCGCGGCGTCAAATCCTCAATGTGATCAGCGACAATGTGGATGACGCCGGATTCCGACTGCAGCTTGCCGGTCACCCGCACCAGCCGCGAACCGATGACGATGGCGCGATACTTCTCGAACATCTTCGGCCAGACGATCACATTGGCCACATGACCCTCATCTTCGAGCGTCATGAAAATCACGCCCTTGGCCGAGCCAGGTCTTTGCCGCACCAGCACGAGACCGGCGACGGTAACGCGCCTGCCGGAAGGAATTGCGCCCAGCTGATCGTTTGGTGTGACGCGCTCTTGAGCCAATTTCGGGCGCAGGAAGGCAAGCGGGTGTGCCTTGAGCGACAGCGACAAATGCCGGTAGTCTTCCACCACCTGTTCGCCGAGCAGCATCTTTGGCAGACGCATTTCGGCTTCCGGCATTTCAGCATTGTTTTCGGCTGCGGCAAACAGCGGCAGCGCATTGTCTGCTGGGGCGGGGTCCAGCGCCTTGACTGCCCACAACGCCTCACGCCGGTCTATCCCCAGAGAGCGGAAGGCGTCGGCATCGGCGAGACGCTCGATCACCGCGCGGGAGAGACCAGAGCGGAATGCCAGATCACGAACAGAATCATAGCCTTGGCCGCGCCGCGCAATGAGCTGTTCAAGGTCGGCCCGGCGCAGTCCCTTGACCTGCCGGAAGCCGATCCGGACGGCTTTGCGCGTTTCGATCACGCCTGCCATGTCGCGGTGGCGGGGCAGGATATCGTGCACACTGAACGCGCCGTCTTCGAGCTTTGAATCCCAATCGGAAAAATTCACGTCGACAGCCCGGATCTCGACGCCATGTTCACGCGCATCGCGCACCAGCTGGGCCGGGGCATAAAAGCCGAGCGGCTGCGCGTTCAGCATTGCCGCACAAAACACGTCCGGATAATGCGCCTTCAGCCAGCAGGAGGCATAGACCAGCAGCGCAAATGAGGCCGCGTGGCTTTCGGGGAAACCATATTCTCCAAAGCCCTCGATCTGGCGGAAGCAACGCTCGGCAAAGTCCTTTTCGTAACCCCGCGCGACCATGCCGTCGATCATCTTTTGCTGGAAAGTGTGGATGGTGCCGACCCGCCGGAACGTCGCCATGGCCCGGCGCAATTTGTCCGCTTCGGCGGGCGTGAACCCGCCGGCGACGATGGCGATTTTCATAGCCTGCTCCTGAAACAACGGCACGCCGCAGG
This sequence comes from Phyllobacteriaceae bacterium, assembly GCA_031377485.1. GTDB lineage: Bacteria > Pseudomonadota > Alphaproteobacteria > Rhizobiales > Rhizobiaceae > JANMEX01. Next base: position 5,562 of record JANMEX010000101.1, on the reverse strand, counting down.
TGCGGCCAAGCACCTCCTCCAATTCTTTTTTCGGGAAAGACACCGGCTCCTTGCCTTGTCTGCGGCGCAAATAAGGATGGACCATGTCGCCCTGAATGGGACCTGGCCGGACAATCGCCACCTCGATCACCAGATCATAGAAGGTGCGCGGTTTCAGGCGCGGCAGCATTGTCATCTGCGCCCGGCTTTCGATCTGGAAAACGCCGAGCGTGTCAGCGCGGCAGATCATGTCATAGACTTGCCGTTCCTCTTGTTTGATGGTCGCCAGCGTCAGGGCGCGGCCATATTCCTTTTTCAGAATGACAAAGGCGCGCGACAGGCAGGTCAGCATGCCGAGCGCCAGAATGTCGATCTTCAAAATGCCGAGGCTGTCGAGATCATCCTTGTCCCACTCGACCATGGTGCGGCCTTCCATGGCTGTGCGCATGATCGGCACCACCTCGTCGAGCCGGGATTTTGTGATGACAAAGCCGCCGACATGCTGTGACAAGTGGCGTGGAAAACCGCCGATTTCCGCCGTCATGTGCAACATCTGGCGGATGGAGCCGCCTTGCGGATCAAGCCCGGCGGCCTTTGCTTCGCGCTCGCCAATGTCTGCGGCATTCCATCCCCAGATCGAGGCGGACATGGCCGAAAGCGCATCTTCCGACAGGCCGAACGCCTTGGCGACCTCGCGGGCGGCGGAGCGGGCGCGGTAGGTAATCACGGTGGCGGCAATGCCGGCATGTTCGCGGCCGTAACGCTCGTAAATGTACTGGATCACCTCTTCGCGCCGCTCATGCTCGAAATCGACGTCAATGTCCGGGGGCTCACGCCGTTCGGGCGAAATGAAGCGCTCAAACAAAAGGTCGGTCAGTGCCGGATCAACTTCAGTGACGCCGATGCAGAAACAGACAGTCGAGTTTGCCGCCGATCCACGGCCCTGACACAGGATGCCTTGTTCACGGGCGAAACGGACGATGTCCCAGACGGTGAGGAAATAGCGGGCATAGTCCAGTTCTTCGATCAAGCGGAGTTCGTGGTTGATCTGGTCCGCGACTTTCTGCGGGGTCCCGAGCGGATAGCGCCGCGCCGCGCCCTCCCATGCCAATGTCTCAAGCGCGATCTGCGGTGTTGCACCGGGGGCAACCTGTTTGTCTGGATACTCATAGCGCAGTTCGTCGAGCGAGAAATTCAGGCTTTCGGAAAAGCGGCGGGTCTGCGCAATGGCTTGCGGATAATGCCGGAACAGCCGCGCCATTTCATGCGCACTTTTGAGATGGTACTCGGCGTTCGCCTCAAGCTGAAATCCGGCGTGGGCGACCGGTTCGTGCAGACGGATGGAGGCGAGCACATCGGCAAGCGGACGGCGGCTCGGCACATGGCAGCGCACGGCGTTGATGGCCATCAGGCTGATGCCGCAGGCTGATGCGTCAGCGGCGGCAAGCGCGATTGCATGGGCGTTGCTGACGCCGAAGGACGGGGCAACGGCGAGGTGCACATTCTTGCGGAACCGGTCCTTAAGCGCAGAGCCTGCGTCAAGCGGAATGGATGATGCTTCATCAATGCAGGTGCCTGTTCCGGCAACCAGCGCGAGGCTGAGGCCTTCGCCCCATTCGAGCAAATCCTCAAGATGAAGGTCCGCGGCGCCCTTTTCGCCGCGCAGGTTTGCTGTGGTCAGAAGTCGGCAAAGCCGGCCCCAGGCGGGGCGGTCTTGCGGGTAGGCAAGAATATCCGGCGTGCCATCGGAAAAGACCAGCCGTGCGCCGGGATGGTATTTCAGTCCCGCCTCTTTGGCTGTCATGTGGGCACGCACCGCGCCCGAGACCGTGTTGCGATCGGCAAGGCCGATGGCACCATGGCCAAGCCGCGCGGCAGTGACAATCAATTCCTCAGGATGCGCCGCGCCTTCAAGAAAGGAGAAGTTGGAGCGGGTGGAAAACTCGGCATAAAACGGCGTGTCCATCACGCAAATAATCCGTGCATATACCAGCGCGGCATTGACGCGCCGTCATACATCCCTTCACGGTAAAGCCAGTAGCGGCGGCCGCCGTCATCTTCGACGCGGTAATAATCGCGCGGCGATACATCAAACCCGTCGATCCACCATTCACCGGCGATGCGCTCGGGCCCTTCGGCACGGGCGACGCCATGCAGGGCGCGCCGCCAGCGGAAGCGCTGTGGCGGGCCGTCCGGAACCTCAGCCATGGCTTCAACGGGTTCCGGCCGGGCAAACAGGCGCAATGGCCGCTCGCTCGCCAGCGGGTGCGTGACGGGACGGTTTGATTGCAGCGTGTTGGAGCTATTCAACGTTTCTTGGAATCGTTGAACGGCTCCAACTGTCTGTTTTGCCGCATTATTCTTAACCGCTTGATGTTCCATCAAGCTCGAAAATGCTTTTGACCAAAGTGAAGACAGGATTTCCGTTGCCATTGCATGGCTTACCGCCCTTTCAGGCACATGGCTTGCCTGCAAGACCGGCACACGCATAACATCATTGCCGAGCCGTGCGGCCACGCGCTCGGTGAAGGCGGCAAGCGCCTCGCCATCTTGTGCATCATTGGTCAGAGACACCTGTTCGTTTTCCAATGGTGCCGATTCCAGCACCGAAAGGCGCGCGGTTTCAAAGCCATAACCGGGATCAAAATTTTCGCTGATGGCCGACAGCCGCTCGCGCACAAGTGCGCGCAGCCGGTGCGGTGCGCGGGTGGGTTTTGCAAACTTGAGGTCAAGCCGCAGCACCGCGCCATCGAGCCGGAACAGGGCAAAACTCAGCACCCGTGCGCCTTCGCCGCGTTCCTCCAGGCCAGTCTTCAGCGTTGCGGCCAGAAGTTCGGCAAGGCGCTCGATGTCTTCAGTCAAGATAACCGGCTCGGCCAGCCGCCGCTCGGCCATCAGCAAGGGCAATGGCAGGCGCGGTGACAAAGGCTCTTCGGCATGGCCGGTTGCCCGGTCGAGCTGGCGAAGCAGGCTCTCGCCGAAACGGCGGGCAAGCGGCGCGCGGGGCGCATGCAAAATATCACATATGCGCTGCAGTCCGACGCGGGCAAGGCCCGTCACGAGCCGGTTTTCAAGCCGCAGCGCGGCAAGCGGCAAAGGGGAGATGGTTTCTGCTTCCCTTCCGTTCCCAATAATTGTTCCGGAACCGTAACGGGCCAGTGCCCATGCGGCTCCGGCGGTGGAGGCGATGGCTGCGCCTGCGTCCAATCCCTGATGGAACAGGTTGGCAAGCAGGTCGCTGAGCAGTTGTTTCTCGCCGCCGAACAAATGGGCGCAGCCGGAAATATCGAGGAAAAGGCCATTGTCGCCGTCAAGCGCCACCAGTGGGGTGTATCGGTCGCACCAGTCGGCGATGCCCTCGAGAAAACGCGTATCGGCGGCAGGATCGGCGGGCAGTGTTTCAAGGTCCGGGTGGCGGGCACGGGCTTCTGCCAGACCAAGGCCTGTGCGCAGGCCAAGCTGCTCTGCATATTCGTCCAGCCGGGTGAGGCGGACGGCCGTGCCGTCGCGGTCGGTGACGGCAATGGGCGGATGGTCAGGACGACCGCGCTTGCGCCACGCGCGGCCCCAGCGCTGGCGGGCGATCCGGTCTGTCGACAGATGCGGCAACGTCAGCGCCAGAATGCGACGGGCTGTCGGTTCGGTCTTTAAAAATGCGGTCATGACAATTCCACTCCAGAGTGAAGGGCGGCACGGCGGGTGCGCGGGCTTTTTCGATCGTGATGGTGAAGGCGGCAGCGCCAATGGAACCCGGAAGCGGCCCGTTGCGGGTGTGGCGCAAAACGGCGGGCGCGGGGCCGACAGACAAGCGGCAGGGCGCGGCGGTGGGCTCTGCCTCGCCTGCCACGCGCAACAGGAACACCGGCCTGCCGGAGAGCGCGGCGCGGCGCTGCAGGCGGCGGGTTTCATCCAGTCCAAGGCTGCGCGGATTGCCCCGCAGTTCGAGAATAAGGCCGCAAAACGCGCCGCTTGCCGCCGCCTCCTCGGCGATCCACAACGCATCTTCGGTTCGTTTGGCTGTGGCGGTGAAGAATTGCCCCGGGCTGAGGCTGGTGAGGCCTGCAACGCCGGGCAGATAGGGCACGCCGGTCTCGTTTGCTGTTGCCGCTGCCGTCAGCCAAAGGAGTGGCATGTTTTTTGTTTTATCCTGCGCCCTGGCCCCATTCATCAGGCACAGCGCAAAGCCGGACAGGCTGGCGGCGTGGCGGGTCTCAGTGCAGCGCAGTTCGCTCAGCGCTCCTCTTTGCAGTCCACCACCGAGCGCAGCGTCAAAAGAAGCGATGCCGGTCTGGATCAGGTCCGGCTTCGTCTGCGCAGGCTGCCGTTCATCCACACACTGCACCGCAGCGAGGTTTGCAGTCTGACGCACTGCCGGACCATCTGATGCCACCGCATGATTGCCCGATGATCCGTCCAGCGTTTCCGCCGGGCGTCCCTCGATGCGTGCGATCTCGTGGCGCAGGAAGGCAAACCTTTCCCGCGCCATGGCGGATGCGTCCATGGCTGATGCCTGCTCTGGAGAAAGGCTGGGAGACCTTCTGATAAATCCATCTTGCCGGGTATTTGATGCAATCTTCTCCGCTTCCGGTGCTCACGGACTTTGTGTCCGCTCCGCTCCGGTTCTCGAAAATCACACCAACTGCACCGGCATGACGGTTTCTCAGAAGCTCTCTGACCCCCGGCTTGTAGCCGGCAAGTCATGCCTTTCAATTGTTCGTGTTATGTTCCTATAGATTCCAGAGTGGAGTTTGAGAGTCAAGCAGGAATGTATTCCTGATTTCAGCAGATGACCGGCAGGTTCCAGTCGCCATGGTCAAAAGCCGGAAAATCAGTCCGCAAAAAACCGCAAAATGCCAGCGCGGGCCGGGCCTGCCTTGTTGCCATCTGCAGGGTGTTGCACGCCGTTCATCACCTGGACTTCGGAAAAATCAAACGGGCTGATGCCTTGAAGGCAGGCGGCGTTGACGCCGTATTCGTTCGGGTTGGAGCGGCGCTGGTGGTGCGTGTAGATACCGCATTTCGAGCAGAAATAATGCTTCGCCGTATTGCTGTTGAATTGGTAGAGCGTCAGCATGTCTTCGCCTTCAAGAAAGACAATGTCGCCAAGGTTTGCAGTCACTGCGACTGCGCCGCGCATCCGGCAATAGGAGCAATTGCAGCGCCGCGCGCTGCGAAGACCGTCTGCCAGCTTGACGTGAAAGCGAACCGTGCCGCAGTGGCAGGCGCCGTTGATTTCAGTGATGTCCAAATTCATGCGCTATTCCTCCACCATCCGTGCTTCGGAGGGCAGCAAGATCGGGATGCCGTCGCGCACCGGGTAGGCAAGGCGGGCAAGGCGCGAGACGAGCTCGTTGCGCTCGCGGTCATAGACCAGATTGCCCTTGGTCAACGGACAGACCAGAAGCTCCAGCATTTTTGGATCGATTTCAGTTGGCTTTTGGTCGGGCATCTTGAATCCTCGCAGGAAAGCAATCTGCGCGGCATCACCCATAGCGTCAAGTCAGGCTTGAAAATCACCGATTGTTAGCCGGTGAATAATTACACGTTTACTGCAGCGTCGAGCCAGTGTCACCATTGCGGGCC
>JANMEX010000087.1:0-3827 GCA_031377485.1 Phyllobacteriaceae bacterium | reverse complement strand
ACCGCGCATCTTCCTGATGGACGAGCCGCTGTCGTCGCTTGATGCCAAGCTGCGCGAAGACCTGCGCCTCGAGTTGAAGCGCATCCAGCAGGAACTTGGCGCGACCGTTCTTTATGTCACGCACGATCAGCTGGAAGCCATGACACTTGCAGACCGGATCGGTATTTTGGATGAAGGCCGCGTTGTGCAGGTTGGTTCGCCGCGTGACGTCTATGAGCGCCCGGCAAACAAATACGCCGCCCGCCGCCTTGGCACACCGCAGATCAATTTGATCAATCCGGGTGAACTTGGGTTGAAGCCGTTTTCAAACAAGGCCGCGACAATCGGCATCCGCCCCGAGGATATTTCGATCAGCAAGACCAATGGCACCAAAGGCAAGGTCTTGACGATTGAGCATCTTGGCGTTGAGTCTGTTGTGTTGCTCGAAGTAAACGGCAAACATATCCATGGCTTGCTATCGCCGGACAATTTGATTGAAGAAGGTGCCGATGTGTTCGTGTCGGCCAATCAAGTCAAGATGATTGAATTCGACGCAGCCGGCAACGCGGTCTAGACGGGGGATGACATGGTTGATGATGGACAATTGACGGGCCAGATAATCACGGCGACCGCTGCCGTGATCGAGGGCCACAAGGATTATCTGACCAAGCTGGACCAGACAATTGGTGACGGCGACCACGGCATCAACATGTCGCGCGGGTTTACCGCGCTTGCCGAAAAAAAAGATGAACTGTCGGCGCTTGCTTTTGACGAGGCCTGCAAAAAGGCCGGCATGGCTTTGGTCATGACAGTGGGGGGTGCGTCCGGTCCACTGTTCGGCTCGGCATTGATGGCATTCGGCAAAGGGCGCAGCGCGATGCCTTCCAACGCTGCAGACCTTGGAGCCATGCTTCAGGATGGCGTTGACGCGATCAAGTCGCGCGGCAAATCCGATATCGGCGCCAAGACAATGCTGGATGTACTGGTGCCTGTCACCGAAGCGTTGAAGTCGGGTGCGAGCCTTGAAGACGTGCGGCGCGTGACCAAAGAGGCTGTAGAGGCAACCAAAGCGATTGAGGCAACCAAGGGCCGCGCCGCGTTTTTGGGCGCGCGCAGCATCGGCCATATTGATCCGGGCGCGCAGACCGTATCGCTTCTCATCAATTCCATTGCCGACGTGCTGGAGCAAAACCAATGACAGAGACAGTATCAATTGTGATCGTTTCCCACTCCAAATCCGTTGCCGAAGGCACGCGCGAGATGGTCCGGCAGATGGTTGGCGATGAGGTGAAGGTCATCGCCTGCGGCGGCGATCCGGCGGGCGGACTTGGCACCAATGTTGCCGATATCCTTCAGGCCTTGAACGACGCGTATACGCCAAAAGGCATTGCAATCTGTGTGGATCTTGGCGGCGCCGAGACCAACAGCGAAATGGCCATCGAGATGATGAGCGAAGAGCAGCAGCAGAACATCGTGATCTGTGATGCTGCCATTGTCGAAGGCGCCATCATGGCCGCGACTGAAGCATCGAGCGGCGCGAGCCTGGAAGATGTCCGTGCAGCGGCAGAGGACTATCATTCATGAGCGATTTCATAATGGACAGCGCCGTCATTTTGGACCCGACGGGGCTCCACGCGCGCCCTGCTGTGAAGGTCTCGAAGCTGGCGAAGAAATTCACCTCGACCGTTGAAATTTCCGGCTCCGATCAGGGTGCCTGGGTTAACGCCAAGTCGACCAACGCCGTCATGAAAATGAAGGCGGTCCATGGTTCAAATCTTTATGTACGGGCGTCCGGCGAGGATGCATCAACTGTCGTTTCCGCTATCATTGAATTGATACAACGCGATTTCAAGGACGAATGACATGCCCGAATTGTCCATAGCGGGAATACCTGCATCTGACGGCGTCGCCATGGGCACATTTTATCTTCGTGAGGAGTTTGCGCCAGAGCGCGACCGCATGGCGGGATCTGCGCAGGAAGAGCGCGAGCTTTTGGACAATGCACTTTCCCTGGCAGTCTCTTCCCTGGCAGCTTTGATGCTGCGGCTGGATTCAACGGCGGCCGAGATACTCGAATTCCAACACGAACTGCTCAACGACGATGATTTCCTCGCGCCGGTGTACGCGTCCATTGACAACGGCGTTTCTGCCGATGCCGCATGGACAGCACTTCTGGATGCGGAAATTGCCGATTACGCTGACGCAAGCGATGAATATATGGCTGCGCGCGCCGACGATATGCGGGACCTGAAAAAACGCGTGCTGGGCTTTATTCATGGCAAAAGCGACAATGCTTTCGACATGCCGGAGGTAACAGGTCTTATTTTGGCTTCCCATTCGCTGACCCCGTCCGAATTTCTCGAATTGGATCTGCGCCGGATTGCCGGCATTGCCATCAGCGAAGGCAGCCCGACAAGCCATGTATCGATCCTTGCACGCGCCCGCGGCATTCCGATGCTGGTTGGATGCGGCGACGCATTGATCCAATTGAAAACTGGCTATTGCGCCGTGGTCGACACGCAAAACAGCCGTCTGGTGCACAATCTAGAAAGCGACAGCCAGCGCGAATATGACGCGCGGATCGAAGTTCAGGTTTCGGCGATTGCCGTTGCGCGCGAGAGCGCACACCTTCCGGCCACAGCGGCAAGCGGAGAAAACGTTAAGGTCTATGCCAACGTTGATGACCCGACGATCCTGACCTGCATCGACGCTTCCAATTTTGACGGCGTCGGCCTGACGCGCACGGAATTCCTGTTTGAAGGCGGCGAATTGCCAAGTGAAGACCGGCAATATGAAATTTACTGCAGCATCCTGCGCTGGGCGGCTGGGCGACCAGTGACAATCCGCACCCTGGATGCAGGCGGCGACAAGCCGATACCGGGAGTGACTTTCGACGGCGAATCCAATCCGTTTCTCGGACTTCGCGGCTACCGTCTTTCGCGGATGCGCAAGGACATTTTCCAGGCGCAATTGCGCGCCCTTGCGCGGGCAGCCGTTTTCGGCTCCCTCAAGGTCATGATACCCATGGTGACAGTGCGCGAGGAAATGGACGAGTTTCGCGATATGTTCAATGCGGTTGTCGCCAACCTGAAGCGGGAAGGCATAGAATGCGCACTTCCCGCGCTTGGCGTGATGATTGAAGTGCCAGCGGCAGCGCTGAATGCAGAAACGTTTGAGGCCGACTTTTTCTCGATCGGCTCCAATGATTTGATCCAGTACACGACGGCCTGCGCCCGCGACAACGCGCTCCTCGCCCACCTTGCGCAGGCCGACAATCCGGCTGTGGTCAAGCTGATTGCCATGGTCGTCGAGGCGGCGAAATCCCGCGCGATCGAAGTCAGCGTTTGCGGCGACATGGCCTCCATGCCATCGATGATTCCAGTGCTGTTGAAGGCCGGTGTGCGCTCGCTTTCAGTGGCAATTGCCCAAGGACCGGTTGTCAAGCAAATCATCCGGCAGTGGGATAGCAGCGTAGCGCGGGGAGATGGCACAAGTGGCTGACAAACCAGACGAAAACGACGACCTGATCGGTGCTTACAAGGACCTGATCCGCAGTTATCTGGCGATCAGACCATCGGGCTTGCGCAAGAAAATCTCCGATGCGATCGGCACCAACCGCAGTTTTGTGTCACAGATCACCAATCCGAACTATAGAGTTCCGATCCCGTCACACTACATCCACAAGATCATGGATGTTTGCCATCTTTCGCCGATTGAGCGCGCCCGTTTCCTTGAAGCCTACATTGCCGCCCATCCAGGCCATGCCGAATTGCTCAGCAACAAGACCTCAAGCAAGAACAACGTCTTTTCGATCGATCTCTCCGGCGTTCCCGATGAGGAAACACGGG
>JANMEX010000082.1:0-7829 GCA_031377485.1 Phyllobacteriaceae bacterium | reverse complement strand
CCGATGATGAAGCCGGTTGAGCTGACCTGGAGCTTTTCGGGTCCGTTCGGCACCTATGACAAGGCGCAATTGCAGCGCGGTCTGAAAGTGTACAAGGAAGTTTGTTCGGCTTGCCATTCCATGAAGCGCGTTGCTTTCCGTACCTTGGAAGGCCTTGGCTACAATGAAGAGCAGTTGAAGGCATTCGCAGCCGAGTATGAGGTCCAGGACGGGCCGAATGCAGACGGCGAGATGTTCACGCGCAAAGCAGGACTGTCGGATTATTTCCCGTCGCCGTTCGCCAATGAAGCGGCAGCTGCCGCTGCAAACAACGGCGCTGCTCCCCCGGATTTCTCGCTGATCGCCAAGGCGCGCGGCGTGGAGCGTGGGTTCCCGCTTTTCGTGTTCGACATTTTCACCCAGTATGCTGAAGGCGGCCCTGATTACATCCACGCGCTCCTGACCGGCTACGGCCAGACCCCGCCAGCCGGCATGGAAATTGCCGAGGGCACAAACTATAATCCGTATTTCATGTCGGCCAAGGCGCTCGCGATGGCACAGCCGATCACGGATGGTCAGGTCACCTATGACGACGGTTCGCCGCAAACGGTTGACCAATATGCCCGCGACGTTTCCGCATTCCTGATGTGGACTGCCGAGCCGCATCTCGATGATCGCAAGCAGACCGGTTTCTCCGTCATGATCTTCCTGGCGCTGTTTGGCGCGATTGTTTACCTGACCAAGAAAAAAGTCTGGAACGGCGTCGCTCACTGAGCGTGGTGTTTAAGTCTCTTGAAAAAGGCGCGTCTTCGGGCGCGCTTTTTTACGTCCCGGCGGGATTTTGACCGCATCTGCGGCAGCGTCTATTGTCAAAATGACCTGCCGCGAACAGACGCGGCTGGATAATTTTTCGACAGGGATTTTGTGAACACACCAGATCCAAACACTTCAGCCAGCACGACAGGCAAATTGCAGCATCAAGCCTTTGATGTTGTCGTCATTTTGAAGGGACTGAACGGACTTGTCGAAATGGCCGGCGGCTTGACGCTGCTGTTTGTCACCAATGCCGCCATTCTTGGCTGGGTTCGGTTATTGACCCATTCAGAATTGTCGGAAGATCCGCGCGATTTCATTGCCAATTCCCTTGTCCACTGGGCCGAGACTTTTGGTCATGACAGCCGGATATACGTTGCACTCTACCTGTTGCTGCATGGAGCGGTGAAAGCCGGTTTGGCGGGTCTCCTTTGGCATGGGACGAAATGGGCTTATCCGGCGGCCATCATATTTATCGGCATCTTCGTTATTTTCTCTGCCTACAGGCTCAGCCTGGGGTGGAGCATCCCCTTGGTTGCCATCATAATTCTCGACCTTGTCACACTTTGGGTCATCGGCAGGGAGTGGCGGGCGCGTCGTGAGATCAAAGCAAATTGAAGTTCAAGATGATGCCTTTCCCCGGGCAGAAAACACTGACAAACTAGACGAAATTCAGGAGAGATTTCATGGTTTCCTCCACATTGGACGAGACACTTCGCAACGCCATTCGCACCATCCCAGACTATCCGAAACCGGGCATTCTATTCCGCGATATCACAACGCTGCTCGGCAATGCGCGGGCTTTCCGGCGGGCGGTGGATGAGTTGGTTCATCCTTATGCGGGAACTAAAGTCGACCAGATTGCCGGTATTGAGGCGCGCGGCTTCATCCTCGGCGGGGCGATGGCACACCAGCTTTCGTCCGGTTTTGTGCCGATCCGCAAGAAGGGCAAGTTGCCCCATGAAACAGTGCGCATTGCCTACAGCCTCGAATATGGCGTCGATGAAATGGAAGTGCACAAGGATGCGTTGAAGCCCGGTGACAAGGTCATTCTGGTGGACGATTTGATCGCCACCGGCGGCACGGCAGAGGGCGCGGTGAAACTGCTTCGCCAAATCGGCGCGGAGATTGTTGCTGCCTGCTTCGTCATCGATCTTCCCGACCTTGGTGGACGCAAGAAACTTGAAGCGCTTGGCGTGCCGGTGCGTTCGCTTATAGAATATGCGGGGCATTGATCTGGTGACCCCTCGTGATGCAGTTCTGGCTTTTGGTGTTGCGGTTGTCTGGGGAACCGGCTTTACGCTCACCAAATCCACCGTTGAGCATTTTCCTGCGATATTCCTGATGGCTTGCAGTTTCGCCGCGACCACGGCCGTGATGTTTATCGGCGAACGCGGCACACCCAAGACACCCCATGGACATGCGGCCATCATCGCCCTTTTCGCAATATCCGGGCAGGCGGCGCTGATATTCAAGGCGCTTGAAGGGCTGGACGCGACGACCGCCGTGCTTTTGTCGCAGGCGCAAGTTCCGCTTGCGGTCTTTGCCGCGTGGGCGTTCAAAACCGAGCCGGTCGATTTGCGCAAACTCATACCCCTGGCCGTCGCTTTCGCCGGGGTGGCGCTGATTATCGGTTGGCCGGAAAATCGCCCGCCCATCGTGCCGGTCTTGATGTTACTGGCAGGTGGCATTGTCTGGGGCATTGGACAGGCGCTCATCGCCAAATTGGGGCGGGATGACGGGCCGATGCTGCTCAAGCGAACGGCATGGCACGGTGCCATGCAGTTGATCATCTTTTCGGCACTGTTTGAGACCGGCCAGCTTGCAGCTGTACAGACCGCAAACGCGGCACAATGGGCCGGGCTTTTGGCCATAGCGCTCGTCGTGTTTGCCGGTGCCTATATCGTCTGGTTCTCACTCTTGCGGCGCAATCCGGTGTCGTCCGTAACGCCTTTCATGATGGCGATGCCGGGTCTGACGATTTTGACGGCCTGGGCGTTCTTGGGCGAGGTTCCGACAGTGGTGACAATTGTCGGCGGCTTGCTCATCCTGATTGGTGTGATGCAAGCGAGCGGAATTCTTCCGGTCAATCCGTGGGCAAAGCGCAATGCATGACATCTGGTCAGTACCACTTTTGTGATCAGAAGCCAGAGAGACAGGAAGCAGCAATGGTCTCCATCCTTGATGAAATTGCCAAAACCTATCCCGGCCTTGTTGATGATATCTCGCGCCCGCATCTTGCGCGCCTGAAGCATATGAAATTGCCGGCGGGCTCTGTTCTGTTTCGCCCGGGTGATGCGGCAACAGGATTTGTCTTGGTGTTTGCCGGGCACGTCGGTGTCTATCTGACCGGATTGAACGGTCGTGAATTGCGGCTCTATGCCGTGACCGCAGGAGCGAGCTGTATTCAGACGACGTTGGGCCTCATGGGCGGAGAAACATATTCGGGCGAGGCGGTAGCGGAAACGGACGTTGATCTGGCACTTATTCCGGCCCCGGATTTCCGGCAATTGATCGAACGCTCCAGTTCTTTCCGGACATTCGTCTTCAAGGCGTTTGGTGCGCGCATGTCCGATGTGACGCATACCCTTGAACAAATCGCCTTTGTCCGCGTCGAGGCAAGGCTTGCCGCCTATTTGCTGAATTCAGCTGATGCGCACGGGCATTTAACCGCAACTCAGCAAGTCATCGCCACGGCGATCGGCTCTGTGCGCGAAGTGATATCGCGCAGGCTCGAGAGCTTTTCAAAATCTGGAGTGATCAGTCAGGAGCGCGGACAGATCCAGATTGTTGACCCGGTTGCGCTGCGGGTCCTTGCGGGTGATTTTCCCGTTTGAATGTGACTGTGTCACGGAGCCGAAGGCGTGGATGTGCTATGATGATTTCTTCGAACAGACACATCATGCGTTCTGCTTCGGCAAATGGAGACACATATGTTCAAGACCAATGAAGGGACAATGGATCGCGCATTGCGCATTATTGTCGGGGTTGCGCTGCTGGCCATGTTTTTCATGTATCCCGGCGCATCGTGGCGCTACTGGGCGCTGATTGGCATCGTGCCTTTGGCAACAGGACTTGTCGGCACATGCCCGCTTTACTCAGTCCTTGGCATGTCCACTTGCCCGGTCAAAAAGGCCTGACAGCGTTTGCCCGGCGGGGCGACCTGCCGGGCTATCCGTGCGACATGCCGAAGATGAACATGGCCGGAATGGCGGCATAGAGCGCCATGCTGAGCGTCAAAGCCAGGCGCACCGGCCAGCGGCGAAATGTGATGAACAACCGCAATGCCATAGATATGCCCAAGGCTGCCTCGAACAGGCTGAATTGTGCGCCGTAGTGATTGCGATCCCAATATGACACCGGCGAGATGAAGCGCCACTGGCTCAGCGGCCAGAAATGCATATGCGCATCTTCGCGATGTACCAGAAAGTCTGCGCATGAATGGACCAGCGCGGCCGCTGCAAAAGGAAGGGCCAGATTGGTCCAGAATGCAACGCGCTGTTTTTCACTGTTGCGCAAATTGAGGCTGACAAGAATGACGGCCGTCCAGAGTATGAAGTTGTGGCCGATCGCATTGGCAATCTGCCACCAAGGCGACCAGTAAAGCGTGCCGAAGATTTCGCCGAAATCATGGCCGGACATGCGCAAGGCAGCCACGATGGCAAGCATCGGCAGGTCTGGCGCAAAGCCGCCGGCGGCTGCCGCCCACGCCGTGCGTGGAACTTTGCCGCCAAACAGCACCGCTCCCATCAATATGTGTGATTGGGTATTCATGCCCGCAGTGTGGGTTGAAACGGCTGCAGTTTCAACCAAACAAAAGCGCTATGGTCAGCCGGCGCTTTTGAGCGATTGGATGTTTCAAACCTGAGCCGAAGCAGCAGGTATGGTCTGCTATTTGGTCTTCTTGGCAGCCGGCTTGGCAATCGTCGGCTTGGCAACCGGCGCAGCCTTTGCAGCAGGCTTGGCTGCGGGCTTTGCTGCAGGCTTGGCAGCAGCAGGTTTTGCTGCAGCAGGTTTGGCAGCGGCTTTCGGAGCGGCAGCTTTTTTGGCTGCTTTGGAGGAGGCAAGTTCGATCGCCTTGAACCAATGGTCCTCGGCCTGGCCTTCCGGCTGGCCTGCTTCAACCCAAAGCTGGTGAGCGATTTCGCGGATTTTTTCTTCAGATACAACTGCGACTGCGGACTTGCTGGTGGCCATGGTATTTCCCCTGCCCAAAAGTTCATTCTCAGAAATAAACATTCATTCTTCGAAAAATGCCGCTAGCACGATCTATTGTGCACTGCAACATTAATCGATTTAAATGCCGATTCCGGCGCTGCAAAGCAGATATGCGCCAGTTTCGGCGTTTTGAAAAGTGGGTTTTTGCAATCGGTCAGTCTGTCTTGCCATTTGAAAAAGTGCCTGATGAAGTGGGCTATTGAGCGCACTGTTTGCTTATCAACGTTGACCTGCAAGGTGAGGCGGGTATGTAGGTCTGATGCCGCACGACGGGGGTTGATTTGAATTTGTCGCTCAATACCATTCTTGAGAAAGCAGCCGCTGGTGGCATAATCCGTTCCGACCAGATCGCACCGCTGGCGGGCCACTTGCAGGCGCACGGAATCGGCATCGCGAAAGATATGCCCGCCAAGGGCGGTGGCTATTTCAAGGAATTGTTGCAGCCAAAGGACGACGGGCCGCCCATGCCCTCCGAGGAAAGCGAAGCGCCGCGTTTTATTCGCGGGTTCCACGATATTTTGATCACCGTCGGCATTGTCGTTGCACTGGTTGGACTTGGCTCGCTGGCAACAATTTATGCGCTTATTCCGGCGGTCATCCTGCTTGCCGAAATATTGGTAAAGCGCCAGCGGCTGGCGCTTCCGGCCTTTGCGCTGACGGTTGCGTTCGTGATTGCTGTCGTCTGGATCGTGATGATGAATTTCGGCGGCTACGAAGAAAATGGCACCGTAACGCAATTGATGACAATTTACGCGGCCTGCGCGGCAGCCTTGGTGCCATTTTATTGGCGCTACCGCATTCCGGTGTCACTTGCCGCGCTCATCTTGTCCGCCATCGGGCTCGGGTTTTTCGTCACGATGCAATTGACCGGCAATGGTTCGCTTCAGGCAACCGCCACGACACGGTTCGCTGCCATCATCGGGTTTGTGTTTTCCGTTGCCGCCTTTGCTGTCGCCATGTGGTTTGACGTGCGCGACCGGCTTCGTGTCACACGCCGTTCGGACGTGGCCTTTTGGCTCCACTTGGGGGCCGCGCCAACATTGCTGAACTCCGCTTTGGCACTTGTCCTTTGGAAAAGTGAGCCGGGCAGCTTTTGGCTTCAAAACCTTGATGCGGGGCAGGCGGTGCTCGCAGTCGCGCTGATCATCCTGTTCATGACAATCGGCATCGTGATTGATCGTCGCGCCTTTGTAACCGCCGGGATCCTGTCGCTCGGCTATGCGATCAGCACGCTGGTAAAGGGTGTCAATCTTGAGACCAGCAATCTGTTCGCTATCTCGGCGCTGGCCGTCGGCATCATTGTCCTGACCATCGGTACCGGCTGGCTGCCCATCCGGGCGAAAATCATCAACGCGCTTCCGGCAGCAATCCGCAATCTGGTGCCGCCGGTTGTTGCCTGATCAGGTGTTGAATTTGAAGAGCATGATGTCGCCGTCTTGCACGACATATTCCTTGCCTTCATCGCGCGCCTTGCCGGCTTCCTTGGCCGGCACTTCGCCGCCGAGCGTGACAAAATCATTGTAGGCAATGGTCTGGGCGCGGATGAAGCCGCGCTCGAAATCCGTGTGAATCACACCTGCCGCCTGCGGCGCTTTTGCGCCCTTGTGCACGGTCCATGCGCGGGTCTCTTTGGGACCTACGGTAAAGTAGGTGATGAGCCCAAGCAGCTTGTAACCTTCGTGGATCAGCTTATCGAGGCCCGGTTCTTCCAAGCCCAAGTCCTTCAAGAATTCCTTGGCATCTTCGTCGGGCAATTGCGCAACTTCTGCTTCGATGTTGGCCGAAATCGTGACGCAGCCCGCGCCCTGTTCCGCCGCCATTTTCTCGACGGCCTTGGTGTGGGCGTTTCCTGTTGCCGCTTCGCTTTCGATCACGTTGCAAACGTAAAGGACGGGATGCGATGTCAAAAGGTTGAGACCCTGCAAAATCAGCAAATCCTCCGGCTCCAACGTCTTCAACAGAAGCCGGGCGGGCTTGCCCTCGTTCAGGAGCGTGAGCACTTTTTCCATGACGGGAAGCACGGTCGTCGCTTCCTTGTCTTTCAGCTGGGCGCGCTTGCGATAGTTCACGATACGCCGCTCGATTGACTCAAGGTCCGCCAGCATCAGTTCGGTTTCGACCGTCTCGGCGTCCGCCACCGGGTCAATCCGGCCTTCGACATGGGTGATGTCATCGTCTTCAAAGCAGCGCAGCACGTGGACGATGGCGTCCACTTCGCGGATGTTGGCGAGGAACTGGTTGCCCAGCCCTTCACCCTTGGACGCGCCGCGCACGAGGCCCGCGATATCCACAAATGAAATGCGTGTCGGCACGATGTTGATCGATTTGCCGATCTTGGCGATGATGTCCATGCGCGGGTCCGGCACGGCAACTTCGCCTGTGTTCGGTTCAATCGTGCAAAATGGATAGTTGGCCGCCTGCGCAGCCGCCGTCTTGGTCAGCGCATTGAAAAGCGTGGACTTGCCGACATTCGGCAGCCCGACGATACCGCATTTGAAACCCATGGAATTTTCACCGAAATTTGAAATTGTTGCGCTGCCTATAGCGGCTTGCAGCGCATCCACACAATCCCTTTCGGTGCATTCCAGTCCATTGGCGGCAAAACAGGACTCCCGGATGCTGCCGGAAGTCCGTTTTGTGAATGCTCAAGGCATGACTGCTGCAAATTTCATCCATTTCACAATGCTGTCGATCGTGCTGTTGTCAGCCATTCGCAACGGTGAATGATCCGGCTCAAACCCGATTGAAAGCGCCGAATCGGGATCGGACAAAAGCACGCCCACAAATGTGGACGCAACCATGAAGCTGCCGACTTCGCC
>JANMEX010000491.1:0-5668 GCA_031377485.1 Phyllobacteriaceae bacterium | reverse complement strand
CGGTCATTCTCTGCAAATAGGGGGGCGGGGCCTTAGTCAAAATTCAGTTTGATGAGTCGAATGGTGTGATTTTCGAGAACCGGAGCAGAGCGTACTCTTGTACGTGAGCACCGGAAACGCAGAAAATTGCATCAGTTGGCCATCTAAGTGGATTTTGGTAAGGCTCCAGGATTTTGGCGGACCTTCACCACGATTGGGCGAAGGCGTCAACAGGATTGGCTAGAGCGAAGTGGGAAAGATCATGACGACCATCGTCGAAAGACTGGCCGAAGTCCGCAAAAAGATTGCTGATGCAGAAGAAAAGGCAGGGCGCAAACCGGGCGAAACAACACTGGTTGCCGTGTCCAAGACCTTCGATGCCGATGACATCCGCCCGTTGCTCGAAGCCGGGCATCGTGTGTTCGGCGAAAACCGCGTGCAGGAATCGCAAGCCAAATGGCCGCAACTGAAGGCAGATTTCCCTGACATAGAACTCCATTTGATCGGCCCGCTGCAATCCAACAAGGCGGCAGAAGCCGTTGCACTTTTTGACGTGATCCAGACCGTTGACCGGGAAAAGATCGCTGTGGCGCTGGCAGCGGAAATGAAAAAGCAAGGGAAAACACCAAAGCTCTACGTTCAGGTCAACACCGGACTTGAAGAGCAGAAGGCCGGTATCGATCCGCGCGAAACACTTGCCTTCGTGAAGCGCTGCCGCGAGGTTCATGGCCTCAACATCGAAGGCCTGATGTGCATTCCGCCAGCGGACGAAAACCCCGGTCCGCATTTCGCCCTGCTGCGCAAACTGGTGAAGGAAGGCGACGTGGAGAAATTGTCGATGGGCATGTCGGGGGATTATGAGACCGCGATCGCGTTTGGGGCCACGCACGTAAGGGTGGGATCAGCGATATTCGGAGTGCGGGATTATCCGGCCTGATTCTTTAGCCCCGATTGCCCCCGTTCATTTGCCAAGATAGGATAACGCCAAGAACAACGGGAAAGCGCCCTGCCGCTTCAATCATGGCTTCATATACCGGGTCGGAAATCATCAGCGGCGTCGCCGCCGCCAAAATCGCCAGTTTCAAGTTCAAGCAAGACAACATCTACACCGCCAAGCGCCAGACAACCAAGGCGGCACTTGCGACGGTGAAACCGGCATTTTTATCCGGCGTGCCGATGCACTGGATGCTCGATTGGCCAATGCCGTTCCCGATGCTGGTCGACAAGGCGAAAGACGCAACGATCCGCGATATTGACGGCAACAAACTGGACGATTTCTGCCTCGGCGACACCGGCTCCATGTTCGGCCATTCACCAAAGCCAGTCGCCAAGGCAATCCGCAAACAGGCAGAACGCGGCCTGACCTACATGCTGCCGACCGAAGATGCTCTGGCTGTCGGTGAACACTTGACCGAACGCTTCGGCCCCTTCCGCTGGCAGATCGCCACGACCGCAAGTGATGCCAACCGCTTTGCGCTTCGAGTGGCCCGCGCTGTGACCGGTAGAGCCAAGACACTTGTGTTCAACGGCTGCTATCACGGTGCGGTCGATGAGACCTATGTGAAGCTGAAAGACGGCAAGACCGTGCAAAAGCCGGGTTTGGTCGGCCAGGCCGTGGACTTGACGCAAAATTCCGTTGTCTGCGAATTCAATGATACGGCCGGGCTAGAAAAGCTTCTGGCTGCAAAAGACATTGCCTGCGTTATTACCGAGCCTGTGCTGACAAATTCCTGCATGGTGTTGCCGCAGCCGGGCTTTCTGGACGCGGTACGAAAGTTGACGCGGGAAACAGGCACGCTGCTCTTGATCGACGAGACCCACACGATATCGACCGGCCTCGGCGGCTACTCCAAAACCCACGGCCTTGATCCCGACATTTTCGTCCTTGGCAAGCCAGTCGCTGGCGGCGTTCCAGCATCGGTCTGGGGTCTTTCACAAGAACTAGCCGACCGCTTTGCCGTCTACAATTCGACCCGCGAGCCGGGCTATTCCGGCATCGGCACGACGCTTTCGGCCAACCCGATGCAGTTTGCCGCCATGCGTGCATGCCTTTCGATGGTGATGACCAAAAAGAACTACGCCCACATGGAAAAGCTGGCGGCTCGTCTGGAAAAAGGCCTCGCCAAAGTAATTGGCGAGCGCAAACTGCCTTGGCACGTTGCCCGTGTCGGCGCGCGCGTTGAATTCATCTGCGCGCCCGGACCTCTCAAGACTGGTGCGCAATCGTATGCAGCGCATCGGCCTGAGCTTGAGGCCGCCATTCATATCGGACTTTTAAACCTCGGCTCGCTGATCGCGCCATTCCACAACATGATGCTGATTTCACCGGTGACGCGAAAACGGCAGGTCGATCATCTGATCGACAATTTTGCCGCCGTCACCCTTGAACTCACCGCCTGAAAGCCCTGCAAATCATGATATCCCCATCCGGCTCCACGCCAGAAGAAGCCCGCGCCTTCCTTGATGCGCACCCTGAAATCGAAGCCTTTGACATTGTCCTCACCGACGCCAATGGCATCGGGCGTGGCAAGATCATCCGTCGCCACGAACTGATGCCGTTTTATGAAAGCGGCCGTCATCTGCCGATCTCGATCCTCGGCCTCGACATCACCGGCGAGGATGTGCACGAGACGGGCTTGATCTGGGATTCGGGCGACGGCGACATGCGCGCCTGGCCGATTCCCGGCACCATTGCACCGCTGCACGGCACCAACCCGCCGCGCGGCCAGCTTTTGATGTCGATGTTCCATCTCGACGGCGCGCCAATGGCCTCCGATCCGCGCCTCGCTTTGAAGCGGCAGGTTGAGGAGATGGCCGCCGAGGGGCTGTATCCGGCAGGCGCATTCGAACTGGAATTCTTCCTGTTGTCCAATGAGCGCGATGCCAACGGCAAGGTGCAGCCTGCTGCCGCCGTCCTTGACGGGCGAAAGAGCGGCAAGACGGAGGTCTATTCGGTCGATCATCTTCTGGGCATGGAACCGCTGTTCGCCGATGTATACGAAGCCGCAAAAAAGGAAGGCCTGCCCGCCGAGACGCTGATCTCGGAATATGCGCCCGGCCAATACGAGTTGACGCTCAACTACCGCCACGACGTTTTGCAGGCTGCAGATGATCTGGTGCGGCTGAAGCGGATCGTCCGGGCGCAGGCGCGCCGCCACGGCGTGACCGCCTGTTTCATGGCAAAGCCAATTGCCGATTACGCCGGTTCCGGCATGCATTTTCATGTCTCGCTGCGCGACAAGTCCGGCACCAACATTTTCACCGAGGAAGTCGAAGGCCAGTGGAAGCCCGAAGTGCTGCATGCGCTTGGCGGCATGATCGAGACCATGGGCGAAAGCATGCTGGTGTTTGCCCCGCACGCCAACTCCTGGCGCCGCTTCACCTCTCAATCCTATGCGCCTGTGTCGCCGACCTGGGGCGTCAACAACCGCTCTGTCGCACTGCGCATTCCGGCGGGCTCCAAGAAGGCGCGGCGCATTGAGCACCGGCCTTCAGGGGTGGATGCCAACCCATATCTGGTTGCCGCGACAGTACTTGCGGCGCTGCGCCATGGTTTGAAGAACCAGATTGACCCAGGCGTGGAAACCACCGGCAACGGCTATGAGAACAGCGCGAATGCCGATCAGATACCGCGCGATTGGCGCTCAGCCATCGCTGCCGCCAAGGGCTCGCAATTTCTGAAGTCGGCGCTCGGTCCGGACCTGCACCGCACTTTTGTGGCCATAAAGGAATCCGAATATCTGCGTGTGGCACGAACCATTGCGGACGTGGATTACCAGCTTTATCTGCACGAGGTGTGAGGCGTGGCGGGTTCTGCCCGTCGCCAGCTACCAGCCCGTCGCCAGCTACCAGGTGCGTCGCGGTCCATTATCAATGTGATAAAAACCGGACGGATAGCGGTTGAGCCCACCGACATCACCTTGTGCGGCAAGATATTGTATCAGGCCGCGGCTTGACCCATGCACGCGAAAATCCACCGCGCGACAGGCCAGATGCATTGAATGCCCCTTGCCCCCCACCTTGCGGTTTTTGCCTGGCGAGCGATAAGTGGAATTGACGGTGACCGGACCGTATTTTGCCGACACGCGCGAAAGCACCGCTTTCAAGGCGGAAGGCACGCAGTTTGCCGGTGCGCGAAATTCAATGTGCGCCTTGCCACGAGGCAGGGCAGCCAGGATGAGCGGGTTCATTTCATCATAAAGCGAATCGGCCAAATGAGCATGCTCTTCGCCGAAATCATGAACAGCAACAACATGACGCGGATTTTCAATGACGCCGAAGGGATTGGCCGTGGCGGACTGTTGGGTGGTAGGCGTGGCTGCAACAGACACGGCAGCAATGGCAAATGCCAAAGTTCGCGACCGGAATGCCGGCGCGGCAAATTGAATACGCATGTACAACTCCACATTCCAAGGCCTGCAAAAATGCGAGGCAGATGGACGAAGGCAACCGAAATTGCCGTAACGAAATGGCCTTCCAGCCCAAATGTGGCGAAAACGTGCAATCCTTGATCACACACTGTAACTTCCTGTAACAGCAGGGTTGCATAAAACATGGTTAGCATACGGTTAAGCAGTTTGGTGATCCGTGCCGAACGTCTAATTTCTAAAGCGGAAATGTCTTGCTATTGCAGTTGCGAAAGGGCGCAATGAAACGGGTTGTGTCCGGGCAGCGCAAGCGCTGCGGATCTGTCCACCGGGAGGAAGTTGCCATGACTGAGAAAGTTTACAAGGTTTTGCCGTCGGCCAAGAAAAATGCGCTGATCGATAATGACACGTACCTGAAATGGTACAAGGAATCGGTATCAAATCCGGAGAAATTCTGGGGCAAGCATGGCAAGCGCATCGACTGGTTCAAACCTTACACCAAGGTCAAAAACACCTCATTTACCGGCAAGGTCGGCATAAAATGGTATGAAGACGGCACCACCAACGTCTCCTGGAACTGCATCGACCGCCACCTCAAAAAGCGCGCCAACCAGGTCGCCATCATTTGGGAAGGCGACAATCCGTACGACGACAAGAAAATCACCTACAAGGAATTGCACGAGCATGTTTCCAAGCTCGCCAATGTCCTGAAGACCAACGGCGTCAAGAAAGGCGACCGCGTCACCTTCTACATGCCGATGATCCCGGAGGCAGCCTATGCAATGCTCGCCTGCACCCGCATCGGCGCCATCCATTCGATCGTTTTCGGCGGTTTCTCGCCGGACGCATTGGCGGGCCGAATTGTTGATTGCGAATCCTCGTTTGTCATAACGGCGGACGAGGGACTTCGCGGCGGCAAGCCCGTTGGCCTCAAGGAAAACACTGACAAGGCAATCCATATAGCCGCGCACAATGGCTTCATGGTTAAGCATGTGCTGGTCGTGCGCCGCACAGGCGGCAAGGTCGGCTGGGCAGACGGGCGCGATCTTTGGTACCACGAGGAAATGGCCAAGGCGAAAGATGTCTGCAAGCCCGAGCCGATGAAAGCAGAAGACCCGCTGTTCCTGCTCTACACATCCGGTTCGACCGGCAAGCCGAAAGGCGTCTTGCACACCACCGGCGGTTATCTCGTCTATGCCTCAATGACCCACCAGTATGTCTTCGACTATCACGATGGCGATGTTTACTGGTGCACGGCCGATGTGGGCTGGGTCACCGGCCACAGCTACATCGTTTACGGCCCGCTCGCCAATGGCGCGACG
>JANMEX010000070.1:0-1830 GCA_031377485.1 Phyllobacteriaceae bacterium | reverse complement strand
GTATTCCGCCCTCGTCAATACCTTGGCTGGCGCTTGGCTCATGGCTTTTGTGTACCGGCTGGTTCGGCTTTAATGTGATGAGTGCGCAATCTGTCTCTGCAGCCTCCGGTCTTGTTGCCATGAATTCGTTGATGGCCATGGTCGGCGGCATTCTGGTTGCCATGTGGGCAGGCCGAAATGATCCCGGCTTTGTTCACAATGGCGCGCTCGCCGGCCTTGTTGCAGTGTGCGCCGGATCAGACCTGTTCCACCCCATCGGTGCCTTTGTTGTCGGTGGCGCGGCGGGTTTCATCTTCGTGCGCGGCTTCCACTGGTGCCAGGAAACATTGAAGATTGACGACGTGCTTGGCGTCTGGCCACTGCACGGGCTTTGCGGTCTGTGGGGCGGCATTGCTGCCGGCATTTTCGGGCAATCCGCACTGGGTGGAATGGGCGGCGTGTCGTTCGGCGCGCAGCTTGTTGGCAGCCTTTCCGGCGCGGCCTATGCCGCAGCGGTCGGCTTTGTGGTGTACCGTCTGCTGGACATACTCGTCGGCCTTCGCCTTACAGAAGATCAGGAAATGCGTGGCGCAGACCTTTCGATCCACAAGATCGGTGCCAATCCGGAAAGCGAAATCCGCGGCATGTGATGCGACCGTCTGGTCACTGAAATGGAACCCGCGTTCACAAGGCGCGGGTTTTCGCTTTTTAAGCATTGGCAAACAGGCATGGTTAACAGGCTCTTTACCCTTGTACCTGTAGGGTCGCATCTGGAATCTGCCGTTCAAGCGGCGGTCAGTGCAGGCAATACGGGGTTTCGGACATGCGTCCACAAGGTTCGGCAGTCTATGCAGCGCGCGATGTCAGGCAGGGGCTCAATGGCTTTCTGTGGCGGCAGTTTGAAGCGCTGTGCGGCGTGGCGCTCATGGCTCTTGTCATGGCGGGTGTCGCGGCGCTTGGCACCTGGAGCGTCGCCGATCCAAGCTTCAGCCATGCCACCGGCAACATCACGGTCAACGCGCTTGGCTCCGCCGGTGCGATTTTTGCCGATCTTGCCATGCAGTTCTTCGGTCTTGCCAGTGTGCCTGTTTTGGTTCCCGTTCTCATTGCCGGTTTTCTTCTTGCCCGTGGACGGCCGGTAATAAACCGCTCGCGCCGCATTCTTGCATGGATTGCCGGTGCGCTGTTCGCCGCATCGGTGTTCGCCTGCTTCAATCCGCCGGTCTCATGGCCATTGCCGGTTGGCGTTGGCGGCGTGCTTGGCGATCTGGTCACCAAAATTCCCGGCAGCTTGTTTGCCTCCGGCTACCCGACCGGCATTTTTGCCGTGATCACCGCGCTCTTCTTTGCCCTCCCGGCAGGCTGGCTCCTGGGCTATGCCTCCGGCATCATCGGCAATGGCGCTGCCGATGTTGATATGTCACCTGCAAAGCGCAATGCCGCGCGTGATGAAGATGAAGACGTGTTTGAGGAAGACGAAGAGGGCGGGTTCCTTGCCCTTGGTGCACTCACCCACTACTGGCTGACGTTCCGCGGCCAGATCAGCCGTGCGGCTTCTTCGTTGGTGGCACGTACCCGGCGCAATGATGATGATGCCATGTATGCACCCACTGAACGTTCGGCCAAACCGCGCGGCCAGTCGGTGCGCCAGGCGGCTGCGGACGAGTATGATGACAATATCCTTGACGACATGCCGCGCGCGCCGCGAATGAAGCAGGAGCCGGAGTTTTCTTACGCCCGCCAAGGCTCCAAGCCTGTTGCGCCGCAGGCTGACGATGATTTTGACGATGAATTGGAAGCGCCTGCGCCGCGCATGGTGCAACAGGGCCGCTCCATGGCTGATAACCGCGT
>JANMEX010000059.1:0-2865 GCA_031377485.1 Phyllobacteriaceae bacterium | reverse complement strand
GCCGAGGATGGCGTGCAGTTGCTCGCCGGCCATGTCCATATCATTCCGCCCGGCAAATATCTTGCTGTCAAAGACGGTGTTTTCCGCCTGTCTGATCCATCTCCCGGTCAAGGCGTACGCCTGCCGTTCGATTTTCTGCTGGAATCACTCGCAGTTTCTGACGGCGCGCGAACAGCCTGCATCATCCTTTCGGGAACCGGCGCAGATGGCAGTGTGGGTGTTATGGCGCTGAAGGCACAGCGAGGTTTTGTCGTCGCGCAGGA
The DNA here is from genome assembly GCA_031377485.1 of Phyllobacteriaceae bacterium. GTDB lineage: Bacteria > Pseudomonadota > Alphaproteobacteria > Rhizobiales > Rhizobiaceae > JANMEX01. The sequence goes on along the minus strand of JANMEX010000059.1, from coordinate 2,602 downwards.
CCCCGGCGAGGCGCTCTTCAGCGGCATGCCGCGCAACGCAATCCTTTCGGGCACTGTTGATCAGATACTCAAGATCAGTGAAATGCCTGATGCCATCATGCGGCATTTTGTTCATGCCGGTGAGGACCTTGCCGAAACCGCCACCCCAAAGACTGCAATGGCTGCGCAGGACATCAGTGACATCATCGGCTGGCTACATCAAAAGACCGCCCATGATTTTCGCCTTTATAAGCCTGGCACCCTGACACGCCGCATCGAGCGACGGATCGGCCTGGACCGGAAGATTGGCGATATGTCAGCCTATCTTGAAAAGCTCAAGGCTGATCCAGTTGAAACTGCGCTGCTTGCGCAGGATTTGCTGATCAATGTCACGGAATTTTTTCGTGATCCGGACGTGTTTGATTACCTTGAAAAACATACAATTCCGGAGCTCTTGAGCCGTCAAAATGATGGCAAATTGTTGCGTATCTGGGTGGCCGGTTGCAGCAGCGGCGAGGAAGCCTATTCGCTTGGAATGCTGATACTTGAAGCAAACTCAGTTGCCGGCAAGCCTGTCAGGGCACAGATCTTTGCTTCAGATGCTGACAGCAACGCCGTGGCTTTCGCCCGCGAGGGCCGATACCCGCCAAGCATTTCTGCGCAGGTGTCGCCCGATCGGCTTTCCAGGTATTTCATCAAGACAAGCAATGGATATCAGGTTTGCCAGGAGTTGCGCAGCTTGATCGTATTCACTGTTCAGGATCTTCTGGTTGATCCGCCTTTTGCCAGACTTGATTTGATTTCTTGCCGAAATGTTTTGATTTATCTTGGATCAGACGCGCAAAAACAGCTGCTTGCCCTGTTCCATTTCGCACTTTCGCCAAACGGAATTCTGCTTCTTGGCAGCGCAGAAGCGGCTGGCGGCAACAATTCCATCTTCATACCCGTGCAAAAAGCCATGCGCATTTTCCGCAAGAATGAAAAGTTCAAACCATCATCAGGTGTATTTATGACCATGGAAAAAAGTCCGTCGGCTGAAAAGCCCAGAGCCGAAGCACCAGCGCCAAAATCCGCGCCGAATTACAGTGAACTGTGCCGTCGACTGGTTGTGGAAAATTTCTCGCCAGCCGCCGTGCTGACAAACGACAAAGGCGTATGGCTTTTTGCCATGGGACCGACAGACAAGTATCTGCGCACTGCCTCCGGTTATCCAACCAATGATCTCTTTGCCCTGGTAAGCCCGGGTGTGCGGGCCAGCCTTGTAAATGTCATCGAACAGGCGAGGGTATCAAAAAAACTCGCCATTGTTTCCTGCGTTCAAAATGCTTCCGATGGCTCAAGCCAGGCCTTTCGCATCAGCGCCTTGCCAGTCTCGCATAACGGAGAGAATTTGAATCTGGTCAGTTTTCAGGATGAAATTTCCAAGCCAGTCTTCACGACGAACTTCCAAGGGAGCGGTGATCCGGGTGAAGATCGGGATCGCGTTCAAGTCCTCGAACATCAATTGGCTATTGCCCGGTCCGAACTCTCCTTGGCGGTTCATAATCTCGAAGCATTCAACGAAGAGCAAGCAGCCAGCAATGCCGAGACCACATCCATCAACGAGGAGTATCAGTCTGCCAACGAGGAGCTGCTGACTTCCAAAGAAGAGCTGCAGTCATTGAATGAAGAACTAACTGCGCTCAATACCCAGTTACAGGAAACACTGGATCTGCACCGAACCACGTCCAACGATTTGCAGAATGTCCTTTACAGCACCAATGTCGCGACGATCTTTCTCAACACCGATCTTCAAATCCGCTTCTTTACGCCTGCCACCAAAGCGCTGTTTAACGTCATTCCCGGCGATATCGGCAGGCCCTTGTCGGACCTCAGTTCCCTTGCCTCTGACACCAATCTTTTGGACGACGCCCGCATTGTGCTGGCTTCCGGGCAACCGAAAGACCGCGAGATCAAGGCGCGGTCCGGCGCTTGGTTCCTTCGGCGCATATTGCCCTATCTGGCGCAGGACGGCGCGACCGAAGGCGTGGTCATCACCTTTGTCGATATTACTGAACGTCGGCATGTCGCTGACGATCTGGGGGCCGCCAAACGCGTTGCGGAAACAGCGACCATTGCCAAGTCACGCTTTCTTGCCGCTGCAAGCCATGATCTGCGACAGCCACTTCAGACGCTGAGCCTGCTGCAAGGTCTGTTGGCCACCATGGTCGAAGGCGAGAAGGCCAAGAAGCTGGTCGATCGTTTTGAAACGACGCTCGCCGCCATGTCTGGAATGTTAAGCACACTGCTTGATATCAACCAGATTGAAGCCGGCACAGTGCATCCCGAGCCAATGCGGTTCAACATCAACGAGTTGTTTACGCGGTTGCATGATGACTTCAGCTATCATGCCACTGCGCAGGGCCTGACACTGAAAATGGTGCCCTGCAATGCGGAAATCCATACTGACCCACGCCTGTTGGAACAGATGTTGCGCAACCTGTTATCCAACGCGCTGAAATACACCAAGCGCGGCAAGATTTTGCTTGGATGCCGACACCGCAAGGGAAGCATCAGCATTGAAATTTGGGATACCGGCATCGGTATACCGGAAAGCGAACTGCAGACAATTTTTGAGGAATAC
>JANMEX010000010.1:0-3288 GCA_031377485.1 Phyllobacteriaceae bacterium | reverse complement strand
CAGTGGTCCGAGACACAGCGAACCAATCGCAAGAAGGGGCTGCTGTATGACCATGACGACGATAAGGCCTAGCAACGTCAGAAGATCACGTGCGAAAGATGCGACGATTGTATCGATGACGACACGCGCCGACTGTGCATTGTAGGTGATGCGGGTCAGGAAATCGGACGATGAAAAGCGCTGATAAAATGTCGCGTCCTGCGCCAGAATATGGTTGTAGAGTTTGCGCTGCTGGTCGGCGATAATCCTGTTACCTGCCTTTGACATGAAATATGTCTGAAAATATGTGGCAAAACCTTTGACCAGAAAGACGAGCAGGATGATAAGCGCTGTCCAGTAGACGCGCTCAAGATTTTTCGAAACCATCATTTGATTGACGATTTCCTTCATGATGTATGCGGAGAACGCAGTGGCCGCCGCCACAAAAATCATGCAGATAATCGCGAAGATGTAATTGCCGCGCTGTTCATGGAAATTCTCGCGAACCAGACGTTTCAGCAAACTCATTTCGATTTTCATACGATCGGCCTTTCGCCTATCAATTCAACTGGCCAACCAATTTGTCAGCCGCAGCTTATTGGCCTTCAGCTTTCTTGGCTTACCAAATATTCGGTCAGCGCAAAGACGAGATGATAAAAGATACTGGCGGGCACGTCGGCTGATTTTGCACGGCCGTTTTCATCAATCATATCAATCCAGAGCCCTTCCGGTGCCGGTTCGATATGCCATCTGAACAGCCTTCCAACACGCGCTTCAATTTCGGGTTTCATATCGGGACCGCCAATCCGGTCCAAGGCCATGGCTGCTTTCAATGCTTCGGTCTGGGGCCAACTGCGGGAGGTGCGCACCAAGGGATTGCCCGTGCGCGTGACCGCATCATATGCGAGACCGGTTGCGCGGTTAAGTCCATTTGCGATGGCGCTGGAGTAAAGTTTGCGCGCAAATCCATTGTATTCGCTCTGACCAGACGCAGTTGCGTATGCGACCAGGAGTGAGGCCCATTCGAAGTGATGACCTGGTTCAGTCCAATCGCCTTTTTCGCCAGGCAACGGCTGCCAGTTTTCATCGAAGTACTCGCCCAAGGCCCAATTGTCACGATCAAAGAACTTGTCAGCGAACAAAGCGGCGATGCGCCCGGCGCGATGCAAATATTCCACATCACCGGTGATGCGATGCCAAGCCAGAAACGCTTCCAGCAAATGCATGTGCGGGTTTGAGCGACGCGGCAACGAGGTGCTTGTCGTTTCCCTGAAAGATGCTCCCCGATTGATGGACAAATGCGTATCAAGAAAAGCCAATGTCTCTTCGCCAAGCTTCATTGCCTGCGGGTGCCCGGCATTGTGTGCATAGGCTAGCGCAAGCAGGATGCAGGCATGGTCGTAGGTATCCTCAACGCCATCGACGACAGATCCATCGACGCCAAGTGTGCGAACCCAACCGCCGTTTGACGAGCGGCCAAATTTTTCAATGAAGTGAATACCGTGGTCAATCAATTCAGCCGATGGGCCGGTCCAGCCCATTTCATGCGCGACACCAAAGGCATAGATTTGACGACCCATTGTACGCATGCGCTTGTCGCGCAAAACCGGTTGGCGGGCAAATGTCAGTGCCTCATAAAAACCGCCATGTTTGCGGTCGACGCCCATGGTCGACCAGAGTGGCAACGTCTCGTCAAACAACCAATGGCGAATGCGTTTTGCGTGTGCGCCCGTATCATGCATCCGGTCATGGACGGGTGTCACGCGTGTTTCCAGACGACCGGTTTTTTCGAGCCTTGCAACGATTTGCTTGACGTTCTGGCTTTTCGAGACGGGGGCGACAAAGGTGGCATCCTGCGTTGCCACAACGGCCATGTCGCGCATGCCGATCACAGATAACAATCTTCCTTCGGAGCGAAGATAGCTGTTCTTGCAATCGAACGCGACCACATCACCGATGATAACGTTTCCATCGCTGTCCGTCTCGCTGACATCGAGAAGCGACTGCCAAGAACCCAGATCGCTCCATTGAAATCGGGCCGGAATGACTGCGATTTCTGCAACCTTTTCCATGATTTCGACGTCAACGGATTCGGCGCGGATCACACTGTAGATATCCTCCGGCAAATAGAGACCGGTGTTGTCTTTGGCGGCACTTTCCATCGCTCGACTGACATCATTCCAGATATCGGGCGCAAACTGCAGGAAAGCCTCGCGCATCACCGATCCGCGAAACAGGAATATGCCGGCATTCCAGAAATAGTTTCCCGCCAACAAATAAGACTGTGCTTTTACGGAATCCGGCTTTTCGACGAAGCGAAGTACTCTTCGGTCAGGTTGCCCGGCGTTTTCCGGACCGGACTCAATATAGCCATAGCCCGTCTCGGGATGGGTCGGCTTTATGCCGAATACGCATATCCGTCCGTCTGCGGCTGCGGGAATACCCAGTTCAACTGTTGACCAAAAGTCCGCCGTTGTGGTGATTTCATGATCCGACGGCAGAACGAGTGCAAGTGCATCGCCTTCCTGCAACGCGATATGCGCCGCGACCGCGACAGCGGCGGCAGTATTGCGACCTTTCGGTTCGAAAATGCCGCGCCCGCCCTTCAGGTCGATTCCGGTCAGATCGGCGACAATGCGTTCCGCGTGTCGTTCGGCAGCGATCAAATTGACACTGACAGGTCCGGCTTTTCGGGCTGCCAATCGTTTCACCGTCTTGACCAGCATTGAATCGGCACCGGAGAACGCGTGAAACTGTTTCGGATTGTCTTCGCGTGACAAAGGCCAAAGCCGCGAACCGACGCCGCCGCTCATTACGAAACCCAAAATCTTTTCGCTCAATTTCACATATCCTACTGCAGTTTGTATCTGCGCTTTCTGGCGTCCGCTTCTGCCCAAGCCCGCTTCTGCCTAAGTTCGCTCTTGCCAAAGTCTGCTCTTGCCAAAGTCTGCTGTTGCCAAAATCCGCTCGTGGCAGCGATCGTTGTTCAGCAAGTTCACGGCAGATGGCCTTGATCGCGACAAAATGCAATCAGCGCCAGATTGATTTTCGGCCCTGAATGATCGATTTACGATTCAAAAAGGACAGTTTATGCGTGTGGGTTAGCACCTTATGATTGTTATTTTAAGCCCCCGTCGGACAAAATGATTTTCAGATGCGAACACACTTGCAGCCGGCAGGTCACCTCGCTATAAGGCCGCCACTGGTCTCGGAGTGTAGCGCAGCCTGGTAGCGTACCTTGTTCGGAACGAGGGGGTCGTAGGTTCGAATCCTATCACTCCGACCAGTATTTTCATATGTTTCGCGTGT
>JANMEX010000479.1:0-4450 GCA_031377485.1 Phyllobacteriaceae bacterium | reverse complement strand
AATTCGCGCATCAACTGCCGCGGACATTCAAGCTTGGTGCGATGCTGGAAGTTCCGGCGCTGCTGTTCCAATTGGAAGAATTATACAAGCACGTCGATTTTGTTTCGGTCGGCTCGAATGATCTGTTTCAGTTCATGATGGCGGTGGACCGGGGGGCGGCGCATTTGTCGGACCGGTTTGATACGATGTCCGTGTCATTCCTGCGCGTCTTGAAAGTGATAGCGGAAGGTGCGGCAAAGGCTGGAAAGCCGGTGACGCTGTGCGGCGAATTGGCGGGAAAACCTTTGACGGCCATGGCGCTGCTCGGTGTCGGGTTCCGCTCATTGTCCATGTCTGCTGCGGCGGTCGGGCCGGTCAAGGCGATGCTGCTCGGACTTGATATTGCCAGCCTTCGTGCTGAAATGGATGTGGTGCTTGCCGCCGGCCAGCCCAAGATGGAGCCTTTGCGCGGTTTTCTCAAGGCTTATGCCGAGCGCAACAGCATCCCGCTTTAGGATCACCAATCATGCCCGCACTTCCCGCCGGAAGGCTCGACCAACTTGTCAAACGCCATGCCGTGATTGAAGCGGAAATGTCTGCCGGACCGTCGGCAGAAGACTATGTGCGCCTGTCGTCGGAGTATTCCGAACTTGGCGACATAGTTGGCAAGACCAAGGAATGGCAGCAGGTTTGCAAGGAAGAGGATGAGCTGGCGCATTTGCTCGCAGATCCCGCATCTGACAGCGAAATGCATGCCTTGGCAGAAGAAGAGCTGCCGGTTTTGGCAGAGCGGCGGGAGGCGTTGGAGAAAGATATCCAACTGCTGCTGCTGCCCAAGGATGCGGCCGACGAGCGCTCGGTCATTCTCGAAATCCGGGCAGGAACGGGCGGGTCGGAGGCGGCGCTTTTTGCCGGGGATTTGTTTCGCATGTATGAGCGCTATGCGGCGGTTCACGGCTGGAAAGTGTCTGTTGATTCTGCCAGCGACGGAGAAGCTGGCGGGTACAAGGAAATCATTGCGGCGGTGACCGGCAAGGGTGTTTATGCCAAGCTGAAGTTTGAATCCGGTGTTCACCGCGTCCAGCGTGTGCCTGCGACGGAAGCTTCGGGGCGCATTCACACTTCGGCGGCGACAGTCGCGGTTTTGCCGGAGGCGGAAGATGTGGACATTGAAATCCGCAATGAAGACATTCGCATTGACACGATGCGGGCGTCCGGCGCTGGCGGGCAGCATGTGAACACAACGGACTCGGCCGTGCGCATCACCCATCTGCCGACCGGTGTCATGGTGGTGCAGGCGGAGAAATCCCAGCATCAGAACCGTGCGCGCGCCATGCAAATCCTTCGGACCAAGCTTTATGATCTGAAGCGGCAGGCGCTGGATGATGCACGGGCGGAAGACCGAAAATCACAAGTGGGTTCAGGCGACCGGTCAGAGCGCATCCGCACTTATAATTTTCCGCAAGGGCGGGTGAGCGATCACCGGATCAATCTGACGCTTTACAAGCTCGACCGGTTTATTGAAGGCGACATGGACGAGATGATCGATGCGCTGGTGTCTGATCACCAGTCACAGCTTTTGGCTGAGCAGGCGGACCGTGGCTGAGGCTTTTGATCTTGGTTCTGTGCTTCGTGATGCGCGCAAAAAACTGAATGCGCAAAGTGAAGATGCTGCCACTGAGGTGAGGCTTCTGGCAGAACGGGCGTTTGGTATGTCCCGGCTGGAGCTTGTTACCAAAGCAAATATGCAGGTTGATCCAACACATTTGCAAAGTTTTCAAGCCGCGTTGGCGCGAAGGCTGGCAGGCGAGCCGGTGCACCGGATCATGGGGTTTCGCGCATTTTTCGGGATGCAGCTGCAACTGTCCGAAGCAACGCTTGAGCCAAGGCCGGATACGGAGGTGTTGGTTGAGCTGGTGCTGGATTTGGTGAAGGCCAAGGGGCGCAAAGATGATGCGCTGGCGGTCATTGATCTGGGTACGGGAACCGGCGCAATTGCGCTGGCGCTTTTGTCGGTGCTGAAAAATGCCACGGCGACAATTACGGATATCGCTCGAAATGCGCTCGAAACGGCCATGAAAAATGCGCGAGTACACGGGTTCGCAGCCCGGGTGACGGCAGTTGAGGGGCCATGGTTTGTGCCGGTTGACGGACGGTTTGATGTGATTGTTTCCAATCCTCCCTATATCCCGACTGCGATTGTTCCGACGCTCGATATTGAAGTGAGGGCGCATGATCCGATTGTCGCGCTGGACGGCGGGACGGACGGGCTTGATCCGTACCGCGTGATCGCTGCAGGGGCGGCTTCGCATTTGCTGCCAAAAGGGTTTGTTGCTGTTGAGATCGGGTTCGATCAGGCGTCGGATGTGATTGCGATTTTCAAATCGTCAGGATTTGACGTGCTGGAGCTTCGCAAGGACCTTGGCGGGCGTGACCGCGCCCTGGCATTTGCACTTCGCTAAGCATTTGTTGTGCGCTTGCGAAAAAAGGCTTGGTTTTTCCGGCAAGAACAGATAGTTTCCATTCATCGGAGGCATAGGGGAGCGTCTTCTGGATCCTGAAAAAGGTTCGGATTGCTCCTGTCCAAGGCGATTTTTCGCCGGACTATCTTCTCCCCGATAGCGCCAGTTGGATGAAGAAAGCCGATTTTGGTGCGACGCGCTTGTGTTGGGTTGCGCGTCTGCATTCGTGTCAGTGAACATGTGCAGCATTAATCCACATCACCCTCGAACCGGAAACATGAGTATCGGATGAGGCAGAACCAGCAGAACAGGCGCATGCGCGGACGCAACAATGGCGGCGGCGGTGGCGGAAATAACAATAACAACAATAACAACAATCGGCGTGGCCCTAACCCGCTGACGCGCAGCTATGAAAGCAATGGTCCGGATGTGAAAGTCCGCGGCACTGCCCAACATATTGCGGAAAAATATTTGCAATTGGCGCGTGACGCGCACTCTTCCGGTGATCGGGTGATGGCAGAAAATTATCTGCAGCATGCCGAACATTATAACCGGATTATCGCAACGGCGATGGCGCAGCAGCAGGCGCAGCGCGAATCACGCGAAATCGAAGAAGATGATGATCTGACGGACAACAGCGACAATCGCTTTGCTGACAATCCGATCACGATGCGCCAGCAGGAACAGCAGGAGCAGCAAGATCAACCGAACCAGCAGAACGCTCCGGTTAACAACCATAACCAGCCGCAGGTTTCCGTTTATGATGGCGACCAGCCGCAGCCGGTGATCGAAGCAATGGCTCCGGTTGATGGCGGGATGCAGCCGGTGGCGCGCGAAAACAATCGTCCGCCACGTGAGCCGCGTGTTCCGCGTGAGCCGCGTGAAAATGATGGCGAACGCGCTGCGCCGCGCAACACCCGCCGCGAACGTGGACCTCGTGTTCCGCGCGAGCCACGGGTTGAGGCGGTAGCCGAAACATCTGACGCGCCAGAAGAAGGCGGGTTGCTTGCGACACTCTCGCGCGGGGCGGACAAGCCGATCCCTGTGACGGTCGATGAATGAAAACCGAAATTCGGTTCATTGAGTTTTCAAACGGCGCGGTTTCCGCGCCGTTTTTTATTTGGGGGTTTGGTTACGGTTCTGAATAAGAAATACCGGGTCACCGTCTTCCAGGGTTACGCGACGCGGCGCCGGAATGACGGCCATGCAAAGCACGTCAAATTACGATCGGGTCCGCGCCGTTTTTTTGTTTGTCGAACGGGGAGAAGGACTTGAGGGTTGGGGAATCAATTCCCATATCTTTATTGAACAGCGGGCCTGCCGACATCGGGGGACCGTCACCTAACGCTCAAGATGCCATTCGGGTCTTGGGCACATGGAGACAGACATGAACATTGAAAAATATTCAGAGCGCGTGCGGGGCTTTATCCAATCTGCACAGACCTACGCATTGGCGCAAAATCACCAGCAATTTTTGCCCGAACATCTCCTCAAGGTGCTTGTGGATGATGAAGAAGGCTTGGCCGGATCGCTGATTGACCGTGCTGGCGGTGATTCCGGTGCAGTGCGCATTGCCGTTGAGGCCGCGCTTGCGGCGCTCCCGAAAGTTTCAGGCGGCAATGGCCAGCTTTACATGTCGCAGCCGCTTGCCAAAGTGATGGCGACAGCCGAAGAAATCGCCAAGAAAGCTGGCGACAGCTTTGTCACAGTCGAGCGCTTGCTGACCGCTTTGACGATGGAAAAGTCCGCCAAGACTGCGGATATCCTGACGAAAGCCGGGCTGAAGCCGCAGGCTTTGAATGCTGTGATTAATGAATTGCGCAAAGGCCGGACGGCGGACGGAGCAAATGCCGAGCAGGGCTATGACGCGCTGAAGAAATATGCGCGAGACCTGACCAAGGATGCGCGAGAGGGAAAACTTGATCCGGTAATCGGGCGTGATGATGAAATCCGCCGGACCATGCAGGTGCTTTCACGCCGGACGAAAAACAATCCGGTGCTGATTGGCG
>JANMEX010000481.1:0-6518 GCA_031377485.1 Phyllobacteriaceae bacterium | reverse complement strand
GTGAATAAACCCTGCCTCGCGCATATGATTGAGCAAACCTGTCAACGGGTCCCAGAAGTGGTTTATATTGGCCATAACAATCGGCTTGGTATGCCGACCCAACTGGGCCCATGTCATGACTTCAATGATTTCTTCCAACGTCCCGATCCCGCCCGGTAAAGCGACAAAGGCATCGGAATGCTCAAACAGCGCGTGTTTGCGCTGATGCATATCCTCGGTGATAATCAGTTCAGTCAAACCGCCAAGTTCCTGTTCGGTCGCTTCCTTGTTCATCAGGAAACGCGGGATGACGCCGAGCACCTTGCCGCCCGCGTTCAAGGCCGCTTCAGCAACCGCGCCCATGATGCCGCGTGTGCCTCCGCCATATACAAGGCGGATGCCATCGTTCGCGATGGCTGTGCCGAGCACTTGTGCAGCGTTGAGATAGCGTGGGTCGTTTCCTGGTGAGGAACCGCAGTAAACACAGATGGATCGAATCGAGCTCATGGACCTATCTCGCAGCCGTTTTAAGTATGCGTCAAGGAGTACGTCCGGGTTTCTTGTGAAGCAGTGCGAAACAGGTTATGCGGATAAAAAATGCTGGAAAACAGCAGGCAATTTCAGGGGTTGGCGAATATGAACCGTTTTCGTGCATTGCTAATGGGCTTTGCGGCCACAGTCGGCGCAGGTGGCATTGCTGCCTACAATGGAGTATTCTCGAATCCGACGCCACCGGCACAATTGGCCAGCACACCAGCGGTGACCGGTGAAGCCGAAAAAACTGACGTGCCCGCACCCTCGGCAACGACAGAAGTTGCCAAAGTTGCACCTGCTGCAACTGGGGAAGCCGCCAAAGTTGACCCGAATGTCGCCCCGCCCGTCGCCGCTTCAGACATCGCAGCTCCGACCTTTGATGTTTTGCGCGTAGAGCCGGATGGCTCCGTGTTGATCGCTGGCAAGGCTACCGCTGAGGCACAGGTCGAAGTGCTTTCCGGTGCCGATGTGCTTGGCGCAACCAAAGCGGAAGTAAACGGTGATTTTGCGATCATTTTGACCAATCCGTTGAAGCCGGGTGATTACCAACTTGTCCTGCGCGCAACAGGCGCGGATGGTAAAGCGGCAACATCGATTGAAACTGCGACTGTTTCTGTTCCGGAAACCGTCAAGGGCCAGGTTTTGGCGCTTGTAGAAGAACCAGGCAAACCAAGCCGCATAATCACAGCTCCAGAAAAGGCGCCGGAAACGGTTGAACCAACCACAGCGCAGACAACACCAGCAGCAGATGCCACCACCGAGGCGAAACCTGCGGCGTCAGCAGATGCGGCGCCTGCAGATACGGCGCCCGATGCAACAGCTGAAGTTAAAGTCGGCGGCGAAGTGAAAGCTCCGGCGACCGATGCGGTAGCTGTTGCGCAATCTGTTGTTATCGAGGCCGTTGAGACCGAGGGCGGCAAGATTTTTGTCGCCGGCAGCGCCAAGGGCGTATCGACGGTCCGGATTTACGCCAACGACCAGGCGCTCGGTGACGCAAAACCAGGTGATGGCGACCGGTTCCTCGGCGAGTTCCAGAAGGACCTCGCGGTGGGTGACTACATCATAAAGGCAGAAGGCCTTGCTGCTGATGGCGCAACGGTGATCACCACTTCATCCGTGCCTTTCCAGCGAGAAGCTGACTCAGCCTCGGGCACAGATGCGAAGACCCCGGCTGCAGCAGTCACAACCGCCACGGCGGACACAAGTGCGCCCGAAACCGTAAAGCCGAAAGCAGTTATAATTCGGCGCGGCGACACGCTGTGGCAGATTTCGCGCCGCGTCTATGGGCATGGCGTTCGCTATTCAACCATCTACCTTGCCAATCAGGATGCGATCACCAATCCCAACCGGATATTCCCGGGCCAAGTATTCAAGGTGCCGGAGAAGACACCCGAAGGCGAGGCCGCTGATCCGGCAGAAATCGAAAAACGCGCGGCACCTGCTGAAAAAACATCCGGGCAGTGATTGACCTTCCATCGTTCATCGACGATATACGATGAACGATGGAATCAAACCCCAAGAGCGATAAACAGGCAGATGTTCGCTTTGCGGCAGACCTCTTTGCTTTGGCGCATCCCGTGCGGCTGGCAATCGTGCGCCACCTCGCCATATCGGATGCCTGTTGCAATAAGGACGTGGTGGACCGTGTGGGGCTGGCTCAGTCAACGGTCTCGCAGCATCTGAAAATCCTCGTCGATGCCGGTCTCGTGCGCTACTCACCTGATCGTCAGCGCTCCCGCTATTCCCTCGCTCCCGACAGGCTCAACGAGCTTGCAGGTGCTTTTGACATTCTCGCAAAATTTGCGTGTGGTTGCTGTTCCGCGACCCGCGACGAAAACAACAGGGCAGGCTGACCATGGCCAACAAAACCGTCTCTTCAGAAAGCGGCACAACGCTTGCGACGATCAAGAGCCTCTGGCCATATATGTGGCCGGCCGAGAGACCGGATTTGCGAAACCGCGTGATTTGGGCCACATTCTTCCTCCTCGTCGCCAAGATCATGACGTTAGCGATCCCCTACACCTTCAAGTGGGCAACGGATGCGCTGAATGGCAAAGTGATGGTCGGAGTTGCGCTTCCTGCCGTCCTGTTGGCACCGGTAGCCATGGTTGCCGCTTATAATCTTGCGCGTATTATCGCCAATGGTTTCAACCAGTTGCGCGATGCACTGTTTGCCTCAGTCGGCCAATACGCGGTTCGCAAACTCGCGTATCGCACCTTCGTCCACATGCACGACCTGTCGCTGCGTTTCCATCTTGAACGGCGCACGGGTGGCTTGTCGCGCGTAATCGAGCGCGGCACGAAAGGAATTGAATCGATCGTCCGCTATACGATCATGGCCACCGTGCCGACACTTATTGAATTTGTGCTGACCGCGCTGGTGCTCGGTCTTCAATATAGCTGGATTTACGTTGCCGTTGTGGCTGTCACCGTCTGGCTCTACACTTGGTATACAGTCAAGGCGAGCGACTGGCGCATCGGCATCCGCAAGGAAATGAACGCATCAGATACAGATGCGAACACCAAATCCGTTGACGCATTGCTTAACTATGAGACGGTGAAGTATTTCGGCAATGAACGCATGGAAGCTGACCGTTTTGACAGGTCGATGGCGCGCTATGAATCTGCGGCAACAAAAACCTGGACGTCGCTTGGCTGGCTGAACTTCGGTCAGAGCGTGATTTTTGCGATCGGCATGGCTGTCATGATGATTTTGTCTGCACTCGATGTGCAGGCGGGCAAACAGTCGATCGGCGATTTTGTCCTGATCAACACACTCCTTCTGCAACTGTCGATCCCGCTCAATTTCATCGGCATGATTTACCGCGAACTTCGGCAAGGTCTCACCGACATTGAACAAATGTTCGATCTTTTGGACGTCAAACAAGAGGTCACCGATCGGCCGAATGCCAAGGCGCTATCAATCAAAGACGGCGCGATCAGCTTCAGGAATGTAGAATTTGCCTATGACCCAGCACGGCCAATTCTCAAGGGCGTTTCATTCGACGTGCCAGCAGGAAAAACCGTCGCCATCGTCGGTCCGTCCGGCGCGGGCAAGTCGACACTGTCGCGTCTGCTGTTCCGTTTTTACGATATCCAGAGCGGTGAAATCACCATAGACGGTCAAGACATTCGTGATGTGACGCAGACCTCGCTCCGTGCTGCTGTCGGCATGGTACCGCAGGATACGGTGCTGTTCAACGACACCATCGCATACAATATCCGCTACGGCCGCGTGGATGCGACCGAGGAGGCTGTCCATCGCGCAGCAGAGTTGGCTCAGATCGACAAGTTCATCGCTTCGATGCCGGATGGCTACAAGTCGATGGTCGGCGAGCGCGGCTTGAAGCTTTCGGGCGGCGAGAAGCAGCGCGTTGCTATCGCCCGTACGATTTTGAAAGCCCCACCGATTCTCATTCTGGATGAGGCTACATCGGCGCTCGACACAAATACCGAACGCGAAATTCAGGCTGCTTTGGAGCAAGTGTCGAAAGGTCGCACGACGCTTGTGATCGCACATAGGCTGTCAACAGTGATTTCTGCAGACGAAATAATCGTCCTTCAGGACGGAAAGATCGCTGAACGTGGGTCACATACGCAACTTTTGAAAAAGAAAGGCCTCTACGCAGCCATGTGGGACCGTCAACGTGAAGCCACCGAAGCTGCGGAGCGTCTGCGCAAAGCTGAGGAAAGCGATGAATTGGGCGTGATCGTTCGCCGTAAAATCCCCGAACCGGGATAAGATCAATGCGGCCATTCAATTGCGCCTACTGAGCATTTGATCTAATCACGGGCTTGATAGTGAGTGAAGCCCATGAGCCTTGTTGATTCAATCCGCAAAACATTTGTTCCAATCCATCGTGAAGGCTGGCCGTTTATCGGCGCTTTTGCGGCGGTCACGTTTTTTCTGTCATTTTTCTCTGACACGATGTTCTGGCTTGGGTTGGCTCTCACGCTTTGGTGCACCTATTTTTTCCGTGATCCGCAACGGGTGACACCAACGGATGAGAGTCTGGTAATTTCACCTGCTGATGGCGTCGTGTCAGCTGTCGGGCCTGCCTACCCGCCGACGGAACTTGGGCTTGGAGATCGTGAGATGCTCCGCATTTCGGTTTTCATGAACGTGTTCTCCGTGCATGTGAACCGCTCGCCTGCGCGCGGTAAAGTCGAGCAAATCGCTTACAAGCCTGGCAAGTTCCTCAATGCCGATCTGGACAAGGCTTCTTCCGAAAACGAGCGAAATGGTTTGCGCATTACTACGGAAAACGGCCAGATCGGTGTCGTGCAGATTGCCGGATTGATTGCGCGTCGCATTGTCTGCTGGGCAGGCGAAGGCCAAGCCATTGGTGCTGGTGAGCGTTTTGGGCTGATCCGGTTTGGTTCAAGGGTCGACGTGTTTTTGCCGACCACCGCGAACGTACGCGTTGCAATCGGTCAATCGGCGATAGCTGGTGAAACGGTATTGGCAGAGTTCGGCGGCGCGCCATCTCTGTCACTTGTCCGGATCGCCTGAGATGATGGACGCGCCATTCCAACCTTTTGATCCGCACGGTCCCCAACCGCATGGCAGGCGCATCGGCACCATCGAACTGCGCTTCATTTTGCCAAATTTAATCACGGTACTTGCAATCTGCGCCGGTTTGACCGGCATTCGCTTCGCTTTTGAGGGGCGCATTGCAGAGTCAGTTGGCTTGGTGCTAATTGCCGCGTTTCTGGACGGCATTGATGGACGCTTGGCGCGCGCAATGAAAGCACAATCGAAATTCGGCGCGCAGATGGATTCGCTTGCTGATATCGTCAACTTTGGCGTGGCGCCTGCGATGGTTCTTTACGCCAGCATCCTCGATCAGGCGCGTTCAATCGGTTGGATTGCAGCACTGGTCTATGTGGTCGCGTGCGGTCTTCGGCTGGCGCGCTTCAATGTAATGTCTGACGATCCCAACCGGCCGGCGTGGAGCGGCGATTTTTTTGTCGGTGTGCCTGCCCCTTTTGGGGCCTTTCTCGTTATGCTGCCGCTCTACATCAATTTTCTTGGCCTGGAATCGGGCAGGGCGCTTGCACTGTTTTCGGCGCTTTACACGGTGGTAATAGCGCTCTTGATGATCAGCCAAATCCCCATTTTTTCTGGAAAATCAGCTCTTGCACGCGTTCCGGGAAATGTCATCTTGCCAGCTTTATTGCTGGCGACCGTCTATGTTGCGCTGCTTCTGACGTTCACTTGGGAAACGCTGACGGTCTCGGCAATCGCATATTTTCTTTCGATGCCCTTCGGAATTTCGGCATTCAAGAAGCGTCTGGAAGATGATAAAAATCAGTCCGCTGAAACATCAATCGACGGTTAGTCAACTGTCACCAAGACCTAGCTTCTTGATAGCGACGTTTCGGGCTTCGACATAATCTGTCTTGCCCGAACCCAATACAGGAATTTGGTCGACAGCGATGACTTCCGCCGGAAACATCAGTTCAGTCGCTCCCGCTTTCCTCCCATGCGATTGAATTTCTGTTTTGTCGGGCTTCTGGTGCGTTGTAACCAAAATGATCCGCTCGCCTTTTCGTTTGTCCGGTACTGAAACCGCAGCGTGCCGGTCTTCAGGCCATAGCGCGGAGACCATCATTTCGATTGCCCCCAGCGAGACCATTTCACCAGCAATCTTGGCAAAGCGTTTGGCACGGCCCCGGATTGTCATGAAGCCGTCGCTATCGAACGACACAATATCTCCACTGTCGTGCCAACCGTCGCCCAAAGGTTGTAATTTTCCCGGCTGATCAGCCAACATGTATCCGAGCATCACATTTGGCCCTGAAAGCCAAAGCCTTCCGCCCTGTTCAATGCCGCCTACCGGCTCCAGCCTGGCAGAAATCAATGGCAACATTCGACCCACTGTCCCGTCACGGCTATGGGTAGCAGTATTGACCTCCACCACGGGCGCAACTTCCGTCATTCCGAAACCTTCAAGAATTCGGGTTTCAAAACGCTCTGCATAAGTACGACGTGTATCGCTGCG
>JANMEX010000475.1:0-3328 GCA_031377485.1 Phyllobacteriaceae bacterium | reverse complement strand
GCACGCCGGTGCGCGAAGCGATCCAGCGCCTCGCCTGGGAAGGGCTGGTGGACATACGTCCGCGTTCAGGCATCCGTGTCGCCGATCTTGACCCGGCAGAATTTTCCAAAGTGCTGGAAGCGCGACGCGGCGTTGAGCAAGTGCTGGCAAGGTCTGCGGCGCGTTATGCCTCATCGGCCGACGACGAAGCTTTTCGTTTTGTCGGCGAGCAAATGCGCCGAGCGGCGGAAGACAGCGACGTGGATTTGTTTCTGGACGCCGACAAGGCTTTCGACACGATACTCGCCCGCGCCGCCGCCAACCCTTACGCAGCCCGTCTTGCAGCACCCTTGCAAACCCATTCAAGAAGATTCTGGTTCCGCCTCCAACGCCCGGATTCGCTGGCATTGGCGGCGGAACGGCATGTTGCTCTTATCGACGCGATTGTGGCGCGGGATGAGGGCAAAGCGGTTGAAGCGGCGGATGCGCTGATCGGGCATTTGGCGCGGTAATCTGTGCCCGCGTTTATAATTCCGGTGGAGTTTCTACCGCGTCAGTTTCGCTCGATTCAGATGTTTCGAGTGCGGTGCGCATTTCGTCGATTTTGCCGACCGCGTCACCCACGCCGAGCAGGTTTTTGGCCCAGTCAAGCATCTGCTGGTCAACGTAAGCGTCGCCATATTCGGCAACCCGGTTTTTGTTGGCGGCAGCCATGAGCGCCTGTTTCAAAGCGTCATCGTCCGCCGCGGTTTCCAGTGAAGCAACCTTGTCTCCGGTTGCAGCCACCTCATCGGCTGCCTTGGTGTAAGCAACGCCTTCGGGGCCATCAAGTGCGGCAGACAGTTTCGAAATCTCGTCGGCCAAAGCCTGAGTGTCCTCTTCTGTCAAAGTTGCTGGGTCCAGAGCATTCAGCGTCGCCAGCCGGTCATCAAGCGTAGCCAAATCGGCCGTGCTGTAGTTAAACGTGCCGTCGTAGGATTTGACGCCCGAAACAATGGTGGCCAAGGCCGTTGTGGCACCGGTCAATGCATCCGCTTTTTCAATTGCCAGAGCATTCGCGTCCTCAAGCGCAATCGAAGCGAGCGCGAAGGTACGGATTGCCAGCATCCGAGGGTCTTGTGCGTTGAGATAGGCGTTCGCATTCCGTTTCAATGAATTCAAACCGGCGAGTTTGGCATTGAAATTCTTTTCGCGCACGGCCGCTACGGTCTCGACCTTGGCCTTCTTGCCATAGGGCGCAACTTTGGCAAAATGCTTGTCCACAGACTTAGGGGCTTTCGCTACAGCAGGCTTCTGGGCAGATATGCCCTTGATACCAAAAACCTTGCCGGCGAACTTGGACAGGCCATTGCTGCCCAGCGATTTTGATTTTTCGCTGCTACCACCCTTTGCTGCGCCGGACTTGCCCGCACTGGCATTGCCGCCGTTGCCGCCGCCATTACCGTTGCCGCCACCATTTCCGCCGCCGTTGCCGCCTTTGGCATAGGCTGCCGGAATGCCGGTAAGATCCGGTGTAAGGCCTGCAGGCGCCAGACCAAAGACGAATGCAAAGGAACAGGTGGCCAGAAATGCTGTACGAATAACGCGCATAATGAACAGACCTTTCGAAATGAATTCAGTCCGCAGGGTATGGGCCGATTCCCAAAGGAAGCATCAATCAAATATAACGGATTTTCGTCACATTTTATCGGCTTTGGCAACATCACGTGATGTAATGGCGCTTAAACAAAAAAGTGCCCGCCGTTTCCGGCGAGCGTCTTTCTGAAAAAGAAATTGGGAAGAACTCACCGCATCGTCGGTATCACAAACTCCGCGCCATCCTTGATGCCGGACGGCCAACGCGCTGTCACCGTCTTGGTCTTCGTATAAAACTTGAACGCATCCGGTCCGTGTTGGTTCAAATCGCCGAACCCCGAACCCTTCCAGCCGCCGAACGTGTAGTAGGCGATCGGAACCGGGATTGGTACGTTGATGCCGACCATGCCGACTTGCACCTTGGAGGCAAAGTCGCGGGCGGCATCGCCGTCGCGGGTGAAGATCGCCGTGCCGTTGCCATACTGGTGTTCGTTGGTCATGGTCAACGCTTCGTCATAGGTCTTGGCGCGCACGACGCTCAGCACCGGGCCGAAGATTTCTTCCTTGTAGATGCGCATGTCGGTGGTGACATTGTCGAACAGGCAGCCGCCCATGTAGTAGCCGTTTTCATAGCCCTGCATGGTGAAGCCGCGGCCATCGACGATAAGGTCTGCCCCTTCTTCAACGCCAAGGTCGACATAGCCCTTGACCTTGTCGAGATGCTGCTTGGTGACCAGCGGGCCATAGTCTGCGCCAGCGTCTGTGGACGGGCCGACCTTCAGCGATTCCACACGCGGGATGAGCTTTTCCATCAGGCGGTTGGCAGTGTCTTCGCCGACCGGAACAGCAACCGAAATCGCCATGCAACGCTCGCCAGCAGAGCCATAACCGGCGCCGATCAGCGCATCGACGGTTTGGTCCATATCGGCATCCGGCATGATGATCATGTGGTTCTTGGCACCGCCGAAGCACTGGACTCGCTTACCCGCTGCACAGCCGCGGGAATAGATATAATGGGCAATCGGCGTCGAGCCGACAAAGCCGACAGCCTTGATGTCCGGATCGTCAAGGATCGCATCCACCGCTTCCTTGTCGCCGTTGACCACGTTGAGGACGCCTGCCGGGAGGCCAGCTTCGATGAACAATTCGGCAATGCGCATCGGCACTCCGGGGTCACGCTCCGACGGCTTCAGCACATAAGTGTTGCCGCAAGCCAATGCCGGGCCGATTTTCCACAAGGGGATCATGGCCGGGAAGTTGAATGGAGTGATGCCCGCGACCACGCCAAGCGACTGGCGCAGCGAGTAAACGTCGATGTTCGGACCGGCGCCATCAGTGAACTCACCCTTCAACAGGTGCGGCGAACCGATGCAGAATTCGATGACTTCAAGGCCGCGCTGAATGTCGCCCTTGGCGTCGGGAATGGTCTTGCCATGTTCACGGGCGAGAAGTTCGGCCAGCGAGTCATATTCGGCGTGAACCAGTTCAAGGAATTTCATCAGGACGCGGGCGCGGCGCTGTGGATTGGTTGAAGCCCACTTTGGATGTGCGGCTTTGGCGTTCTCGATTGCAGCGCGCACTTCAGCCTGGGATGCGAGTGCAACGCGCCCGAGAACCGTGCCGTCCATCGGCTGGAAATATTCCGCCGAGCGCCCGGATGTACCGGCGACGTGCTTGCCGCCAATGAAATGTCCGACTTCCTTCATGATCTTTCCTCCAGATTTGATGACCAATTATGCGCTATAAAATTTGCATTGCAATGCGAGGAATAGCG
>JANMEX010000471.1:0-2346 GCA_031377485.1 Phyllobacteriaceae bacterium | reverse complement strand
GCCGTTCGGCAATGCCCGCAACATCAAGCGCTCGCCGTTCTACGAGCGCGAAAAGGCGCTTGGCGGTTATTTCATGGAACTCGGCGGCTGGGAGCGTGCGCATGGCTACGCTGCCAACGAGCACCTCCTCGAAAAATACGGAGACCGGATTCCGGTGCGTGCCAATGAATGGGACAACCGCCATTTCTGGCGCGTTTCGAATGCCGAGCATCTGGCGATGAGTGATGATGTCGGCATGGTCAATCTGTCGCACTTCTTCATTTTCGATGTGGAAGGGCCGGATCATGTTGACGCGATGGAGTGGATCTGTGCCGCAAAAATCGGTGGCGATGCCAACATCGGCAAAGGCATTTACACACATTTCCTCGATGACCACGGCATGGTGCGCGCCGATTTGACCGTCATTCGTATGGCTGACCGCTGCCGTGTCATCGACGGCGCTGATGCCGGCCCGCGCGATCTTCTCTACATCCGGCGGCTGGCACAGGACAAAGGCTGGAACATCACGGTCACTGACCGATCAAGCGAACTTGTCACGCTTGGCATCTGGGGACCGAATGCGCGCACGACCCTGAAGAAAGTCGTGAAAGACCCGGCGATGCTTGATCCGGAGAATTTCCCGTTTGCTGCGCTGAAGCCATTGGAAATTGCCGGCAAGCCGGTCACTGCCTTCCGCATCTCCTATGTCGGCGAGCAGGGCTGGGAGTTTCATATGCGCTATGAAGACGCACTGCCGGTATGGGATGCACTTGCTGCCGTTGGCGTGATGCCGTTCGGCGTTGAGACCTATGCAAACACGCGACGGATGGAAAAATCCTTGCGCCTGCAAAATGCTGATCTTCTGACCGAGTACAATCTGATCGAGTGTGATTTGCAGCGTCCGAAGGTCAAGGAAGCCGACTTCCGTGGCAAGGCAGCCAACATTGCCCATCGTGCCCTGCCGCATCAGGTCGCAATGCTTTGCACTTTGACCATGGAGGCCAACATCGACAGCCATGGGATCGCGCGCTATCCGGTTGGAACATCGCCGATTTTGGATCCCAAGACCGGCGAGACGCTGGTCGATGATCTCGGTCGTCGTTCGTTCACAACTTCAATGGCCTATGGCCCGACCATCGGCAAAAACATCATGCTCGCCTACCTGCCGCATGCCCATGCTGTAGAGGGCAACATGTTCGAGATCGAATATTTTGGCGAGCGCTATCCGGTCAAAGTCGCCGGTGTCGGGTACAAGCCGCTGTATGATCCGGAAAATGCCAAGCCGCGGAGCTGATAGGCCAATTGCGTGGATCAAGGCTTGGGATCAATCCCAAGCCTTTACGCAATGTCCGTAAATTGGCTGACCCTCGCCATCAATGTGTTTGATTTTGAAATCCAGTCCGCTACCGGCACATTCTGCGATCAGGTGATTGCAAGCTTCCGCGCCGAGGCAGGTGTCACCGGGTTGCGCATGCGATGAACCGCTGCCCTTTCCGGCAAGAGTGCGAGCTGCACTGCCTTTTCCAGCCATTGCATCACCAATTGCAAATGCGGAAACAAGCGTCGCGACAATTGAAGCGGCGATCAGTGTTTTTGCTGCGAATTCCATGATTTTGGCCCTTCGTTTCAAATCGCCGGCAAAATCACCGGTTATGTTTGAGACGCAGGCACGTTCCGGAAGGTTCATCAACGCTTTGAAAAAAAGCGTTGCCGGATCTATTGCCGAATTATCCGGCTTTTTTCATTGGCTCCATCGAGAGCCATGTCTCAATACTGTTTTCCAGTATCGACGCGGCTTCGGGTTTCATCGTGTAATCGTTCATACCGGCTGCAAGGCATTTGCCCTTGTCGCCTGTCAGAAAATGGTTGGTCATGCCGATAATGACAGGCGGGACCTCCATTGCGCTGGTCATATCGCGGATGCGCCGTGTTGCCTCGATGCCGTTCATGCCCGGCATGGACACGTCCATGAGAATAAGTCTCGGGCAATGTGCAGCCACAATATCGAGAGCCTGCTGGCCATTGCCTGCAATCGTAAATCCATGACCTGAACTTTGAAGCGCTTGAGAAAAGACGATCTGGTTCACGTCATCGTCTTCAACCACAAGAATTTCGATCTCCAGCGAGGTCTTTATTGGTGCCTGTTCAGGTTCAGGTTTTGCAGAGTTGGCTTCTGCTGCAACAGCAGCGTCAAACACCAATGCCAGATCTTTGGATATCTTCACAGGTGGATGAGGCAGCGACACGCGCTCAACCAATTGCGCGGTGATATCGCGAACTTCTGCCTTGTCCGAAACGATAATCATGTCCACCGGACGGCTGGATGCCGACATGTGTGCTGCCGCTTCTGCTGCCAGACGCGCACTT
>JANMEX010000389.1:0-1899 GCA_031377485.1 Phyllobacteriaceae bacterium | reverse complement strand
GACGACGGTGACAATGTGATCATCATCAATGCCGAGAAGGTCGTGTTCACCGGCAAGAAGCGCGAAGACAAGATTTTCTACTGGCACACCTGCTGGATCGGCGGCATCAAGGAGCGCTCAATGGCGCAAATCCTCGATGGTCGTTTCCCCGAACGCGTCCTTGAGAAGGCCATCGAGCGGATGATTCCGCGCGGCCCTCTTGGCCGTCGCCAGATGAAGAACCTCAAGGTTTATGCCGGTTCCAACCATCCGCATGAAGCCCAGCAGCCGGTCACTTTCGACGTCGGCTCCCTCAACACCAAGAACAAGAAGGCTTAAAGCATGGCTGACCTTTCCTCCCTTGCAGCGCTCGGCACTGTTGTTCCCTCGACGCAGGCTGCTCCTGTTCACGTCCAGAAACTGGATGCGCAGGGCCGCGCCTACGCCACCGGCAAGCGCAAAAACGCAATCGCCCGCGTCTGGGTCAAGCCTGGCACCGGCAAGATCATCGTCAACGGCAAGGAATACGCCCAGTATTTCGCCCGTCCGGTTCTGCAGATGCTTTTGCTTCAGCCGATCGTGTTGACCAACCGCTCCGGCCAGTTCGACATCGTCGCAACGGTCGTCGGCGGCGGTCTTTCCGGTCAGGCCGGCGCGGTGCGTCACGGCGTTTCCAAAGCCCTCACCTATTATGAGCCAGCGCTGCGCGCCGCGCTCAAAAAGGGTGGCTTCCTGACCCGCGACTCGCGCGTCGTCGAACGCAAGAAATACGGCAAGGCCAAAGCCCGCCGTTCGTTCCAGTTCTCGAAGCGCTAAGCGTTTCAGTTATTATGAAATTATTGAAAGGCCCGGTGCGAACCGGGCCTTTTTGCTTTTTAGGGTTGATTTGCAACGCAAAAATTTGTGACCTATTCGAAAGCTTTGGCATTGCGGCTGACCGGTCAGAACCAGGGGTCAGCACTCAAACCTGCGATCCTGCAGGTTGCCAATAGCCTTGGGGTTTACGGGACCGTCCCGAACATTCATTATCCATAGGCCCGGTTTAATTGCCCAAAGACTCAGGTTTACTTCACGCTTGGCCAAGCTTGGGTCGCAGGAACATGCCCGACGACGGAAAGGTGTACGGTGGTGCTGCCGGTAGTCACGCTTTGAAGTCCTCAAAATACCCCGAACATTCGTCATCCCACACGCAGCGAAGCTGCGATGCGGGAACCATGTATCTCGGTTGTGATCTGCAAAATTGGCGGGGTGAAAGTCATTTCTACGCCAACTTTGTTATCGCGACGGCCAGCGATATGGGCTCCGGCTCTGCGCTTCGCTTGGCCGGAATGACGAAGCTTTGACGCATTTATCCCGTCGCATTTTTAGACTAACCAATGGAATTCCCTTAATTTTCACATTATCCACACCAATTCTATCCCCACCACCGCACCCTCCCGCATAATCACAGCGTCTTCTTCAACGGGAACGCTTCCGGAGTCGTTTTGAAGTGGGAGAAGACCGGCGCTTCCGCCAGTGCGTTGACGAGACGCGGTGGCCGGGGAGGCTCTACCCAAGGGTTCCCCCTTGGACACTACGGTCCTTGCGCGCCGGACGGAGCGTATAACCTGCGGTAACGCGGGCGGGACCCGGGAGAGCGACCGGCTCGACTACGAGACCGGCTCGGCAGATCGGGTTTTGCCTGCCGCAGGCAAGCGGAACGGGTGGAGACAGAAATCGCCGGACGGGGTGTGTGGCGATGTCACATACTTAATACAGTCATAGACAGGACCACACACCCTGTTTCCCATGCTCTTTGAAATGGCCAGACCGGCAACGGGGCGTGGCAATGGAAACGCGCGGGTACCAGCCTTCCCCCTTGCGGGGAAGGCTAAAGTCCGCACAAATTCCCTCTACCCCCTTGCATTCCGCCTCATTTTG
>JANMEX010000372.1:0-9023 GCA_031377485.1 Phyllobacteriaceae bacterium | reverse complement strand
TACTGTTACTTGTGTTGGTTGGCTGATGCTGATTGTTGTTGATGTGCTACAATTGTTTGCATCTTTTGTCCAAACTGGCTGGATATCGCCCGCTACACCGCCGCCATCATGCGCAAGGACATGACCGCCTACGACAAGGACCCGGCCAACTACACCCAGTCGCTCGGCTGCTGGCATGGCTTTATCGGCCAGCAGAAGATGATTTCCATCAAGAAGCATTTTGGCACCACCAAGGGCCGCTACCTCTACCTCTCCGGCTGGATGATCGCCGCGCTGCGTTCCGAATTCGGCCCCCTGCCCGATCAGTCGATGCACGAAAAGACCTCCGTGCCCGCATTGATCGAAGAGCTCTACACCTTCCTGCGCCAGGCCGACTCGCGTGAACTCAACATCCTGTTCCGCGATCTCGATGCCGCCCGCGAAGCTGGCAATGAAGTCAAAGCCAAGGAACTCCAGCACAAGATCGACACCTACGAAACCCACATCGTGCCGATCATCGCCGACATTGACGCCGGTTTCGGCAATGCCGAAGCCACCTACCTTCTCGCCAAAAAGATGATCGAAGCCGGTGCTTGCGCCCTGCAGATCGAAAATCAGGTGTCCGACGAAAAGCAGTGCGGCCATCAGGATGGCAAAGTCACCGTGCCGCATGAAGTGTTCCTCGCCAAGGTCCGCGCCTGCCGCTACGCATTTTTGGAACTCGGAGTCGAAGACGGCATCATCGTCACCCGCACCGATAGTCTCGGCGCTGGCCTCACCCAGCAGCTCGCCTTCTCGAAAGAGCCCGGCGATCTTGGCGACCAGTACAATTCCTTCCTCGATTGCGAAGAAGTCACCGTCGACCAGCTGCAGTCGTCCGATGTCGTCATCAAGCGCGATGGCAAGCTGCTGCGCCCCAAGCGCCTTCCGTCAAACCTTTACCAGTTCCGCTCCGGCACCGGTGAAGCCCGCTGCGTGCTTGACTCGATCACCTCGTTGCAGAACGGCGCGGACCTGCTCTGGATCGAAACCGAAAAGCCGCACATCGCCCAGATCGCCGGCATGGTCGACGAAATCCGCAAGGTCATCCCCAATGCCAAGCTGGTCTACAACAATTCGCCGTCCTTCAACTGGACGCTGAATTTCCGCCAGCAGGTGTTTGACGCCATGCAGACTGAGGGCAAGGACGTGTCGAAATATGATCGCGCCAAGCTCATGAGCGTCGATTATGACGGCACTGAACTCGGCAACATCGCCGACGAGGCCATCCGCACCTTCCAGCGCGATGCCGCAGCCCGCGCCGGCATTTTCCACCATCTCATCACCCTGCCGACCTACCACACCGCCGCGCTCTCGACGGACAATCTGGCACGCGAATATTTCGGCGAACAGGCCATGCTCGGCTACGTCAAGAATGTCCAGCGCGCGGAAATCCGCCAGGGCATCGCCTGCGTCAAACATCAGAACATGTCGGGCTCCGACATCGGCGATGATCACAAGGAATACTTCGCCGGCGAGTCCGCCCTCAAGGCTGGCGGCGCGCACAACACGATGAACCAGTTCGCCGCCTGACGGCGCTTAAACTCCGGTTACCCCAGCTCGGGCGGAAGCGATTCCGCCCGATTTTTGTCTTCATCCCCAAATCGGGGGATGCGTCGCATTCGTTTTTCCGCTTTGATGAACCAAATCAATCCACGCGGCGGCAATCAATGCGATGATTGATGAATATCAACCGGACAGGAGAATTGTCCCATGCGCGTTTTGCTGATGTCTGCCACCACCGCTCTTGCTCTCACCGTCGGCATGGTCCCGGCACTGGCCGAAAGCTGCTACGATCTCTGGTACGAGCGCAACCAGATTTATGATGACAACGGCTTCTGCTTCAAAACCCAGCTTGGCCGCGAAACCTTCGACAATTCAGATTGCTACACCTCAAACCCGGATCTCTCCCGCGCCGAAATCCGCCGCGTCGCCCAGATAAAGGCCCGCGAACGCGCCAAGCGCTGCAAGGTCAACAATTGAACGACTAAGGCAACAGATAGACGTAGCGGCACTGGGCATCGTCAAAACTACCCTCGACGGACACAAACCCGCGCACTTCAAAGCGGGCATTGCCGGTTTGCGTCGTCAATGCCTGCACAGTCTCATGGGTGGGGCTTGATCCGAAATCCATTTCGAAAATGAACGCAGTTGGCTTGCCCCCATCCGGTTTTACCGCATAACCCATGTTGTAAATATCGTTGGTTTCATAGACCATTTTGCCCGAAACCCGCATCGGCTTCCCCGGCTTCGCTTGAACAGAATCCGCAGCAGCCGGAATGGCCGTAATCATCATCGGCACTTTCGGGAGTTCAACATTTTTAAGCTGTGTCACGCCCGGCTGCAAATTGTCCAGCGTGCCAAGCCGCTTCAGGTACGCATCCTTCAGGCACGCCGTATTCGTCCCGCAAGCATCGCGCACCGTCTTCACCCAAACGCGCTGATCCGCCTTCAGGCATGAAGCTCCGTCCTTGAGGGTTCCTGCAGCCCCTCCGTAATAGCGCCCGAGGTATTCATCCAGATCAGAGAGCGATTTGTCGGCGCAGATCGCCTTTTCAATTTTGCTCTTCGCTTTCGCACAGTCAAAACTTGCAGCAGTAGCCGCGCTCGCGCCAAACATCAGCCCAACGCCCGTGAGCGCCACAATCAAAATTTTCGTCATTGTTTATCCACCCTCTGCGGCCCGTCTGTAAAAGAACAGGTCACAGATGAACGGTCAATGAACACTCATTCCACGGTCTTTTTGTAGATATGCCAAGTCGTGTGCCCCAGCACAGGAAGAACAATGATCAAGCCGAGAAACAACGGCAGCGAGGCCATGATAACCAGCAGAGTGACGACAATACCCCAACCGATCATGATGATCGGGCTGGCCAGAACCACCTTCACGGAGGTGATCATCGCCGTCACGATGTCCAGCTCCTTTTCCATCAACAGCGGAATGGAAACCACCGTGATGGAAAACATGATGATCGCCAAAACCGCGCCAACCACATGACCGATCCCAAGAAACAGCCACCCTTCGGTCGTTGTTGTCAGCACCTTGATGAAGGCATCAATCGTCGAAAAGCTTTTCATTCCAAGAAACAGCGCCATCAACAGGCGCACCTGATAAACCCATACCCAGATCACGAACAGCACCACGAATGCCATCCACGAAAGTTCCCGTCCTCGCTGTACCCACATGCGTGAGATCACAGCACTCCAGGTCACCGGCTCGCCGGTTTCCAATCGCCGCGAGACTTCATACAGTCCGACCGCCAGAAACGGGCCAATCAACGGAAAACCAATCGCAAACGGATAAATCATCCAGGGAATGTTGAGCCACCGTATGCAGGCAACAATTGCGATCCCGAAAAGCGCGCATGCCGTGCCGATAGTAAGACCAAACTGCGGCTTGGCAACAAAGTCGGCAATCCCGCGTGAAAGGGCCTTTTCCAAATCCTTGAAAGACAGCGTCTTGACCTTCGGCATCGGTGACGGCGGCAAATATTGCGGCGTTTCGGTCATCAAGTCCCCTCCCAAGGAATTTAAGCTCAAAGTCTCTTATCCACAAACACAGAGCCGGGTGTCCTTGAGGCAAGTCAATCCGTGAAATTGCTTATGGACAAGTCGAAGCCCAATCACTACCGCAAACGAAAATCAATATTTACCCGGAGATACACATGGACGTGCGCGACTCAAACGGAACCATCCTTGCCGAAGGCGACACAGTCGCTGTCATCAAGGACCTGAAAGTCAAAGGCTCATCATCCGTCGTCAAGCGCGGCACTGTGTTCAAGGGCATCCATTTGACAGATGAACCCGGCGAAATCGAAGTCCGCTCCAAAGAAATCAAAGGCCTCGTTTTGAAGACCGAGTTCGTCAAGAAGTCTTGACCGGATTTGCAGTTTGAATAATTTTGGCATTGGCAGATTTGGAGGGGACAATGACAAAGGGACGCATCGAGGCATTCTCTGACGGCGTCATCGCAATCATCATCACCATCATGGTGCTGGAGTTGAAAGTCCCGCATGGGCATGATTTGACTGCATTGCAGCCGCTGCTGCCAGTCTTCTTTTGTTACATATTGTCCTTCGCCAACGTCGGCATTTATTGGAACAACCATCATCATCTGTTTCAAGCAGTGAAACATATCGGCGGCAGCGTATTGTGGGCAAACCTGCATCTGCTGTTCTGGCTGTCACTGATGCCTTTCGCCACTGCCTTCATGGGCGAAAATGACTTTGAGAAAATCCCGGTGGCGATCTACGCGTTTGACCTGTTCATGTGCGCGGTTTCGTACACGCTGCTGGTCATTTCATTGCTCGGCCGCCACGGCACGGATTCAGACTTCGCCAAAGCGCTTGGCTCGGACCGCAAAGGCAAAATATCACTGGCTGCCTATCTTGTCTCAATGCCAATGGCCTTCGTCAGCGTCTGGATTTCGCTGGCGCTCATTCTTGCCGTCGCGATCATGTGGTTCGTGCCAGACTCACGCTTCGCAGCCATCGCGGAGAAGGAATAATCGTTACGGGGTCGGCTTGCCTTTTGTCCAGGTCACAGGCTGATTGTACAACGGCACCGTAGAAAGAGACATTTTGGCCGAACCATTCTGCACTTGGCGCGAATGGGAAAGATAAATCAGCGTGTCATTCTTCTTGTCATAGATCCGGTTGACCACCTGCTGTTTCCAGATCAGCGAAATGCCCTGATTGAAAACCTCTTCACCTTCTTCATCAAGTGCGATGTCACCAATGGTTATCGGCCCGGTCTGGCGGCAAGCTATGGAACTGTCCGAAGGTTGTTCAAACCAGTTACCCTTTTGCAACCGGTCAATCACCGACCGGTCAAAATAGGAAATATGACAGGTTACACCCTGTACCTGCGGGTCCGTGATGGCTTCGACCACGATGTCATTGCCAACCCAATCCACACCCACCTTGCCAACCTCTTCGGCAACAGCAGGCGCGGCGAACAAGGTTCCGGCGCAAAGCACAACAGCGGCAAATGTTTTCATCACAGAGTCTCCGGTTACGCACCAAACGCGCCGCTCGGATATGGGTTCCGGACGGCGCAGTTTAAAGCCCAAAATTCCACAAGCCCAAAGTCCTTGTAAGAAATCGTCTTGCCAGAGTTATTGATATGATTTTCGAAGAACCGGAGCGAAGAAAGCCGCCATTTGCAGGCCACCGATACGAAGTCTCATCAGCCGTGTGTCATGCGCTTCAAGACATCAGTCTTCGCCCAAAAGTGCTGATACAGCGCCCCGCCAGCATGGGCCACAACCAAAATGATAAGCAGCGGCTTCATAATTTCATGCACTTCCCCGGCAGCCTCCACCCCGCCGAAATAGGCCAAAGCGCCCGATAGCGGAGCCAGAAACATCAGCGCATAAAGCCCGACATGCGCCGCAGCCGCCGCAAATTTCAAGGTTGCAGGCTCGTCCTTCGGCTCTTCAGGCACACCCCGTGTCTTGCGCAGCAACAGTCGCCACGCGGCAAACGCGATCACACTCAGTCCGCCCCAGATATGAAACAGAACGACAGGAGACGAGAACCCGGTCAAATCACCACCACGCGAAAACGCGCGCCAGGCGTCGGTCATGCTTTCACCCAGAAAGAGCTGCTCAATGATGATCAACGCCACAACCCAATGAAGCGTCTTTTGCAGGGTGCTGTAACTCTTCGGTGCAGATGCGATTGCCGACATGGATCATATCTCCGGTCTTTTTGAGTAAGTGCTCAGATACTAATCCCATATGTTGCATTGCAGCAAGTTACGCTTTTGTCATTTGACCCATGCAGGATTACATCCACTTATCGATAAACGCCTCAATTTCTAAAGACTGCATGTCCGGAACGGCCTCAGCAAGTTTTTCCACCGGCCAGTCCCACCACCTGGATGCCAGCAACCGTTCGCGCACAGGCTCGGGAAACCGGAACCGTATCACCTTGGCCGGCACCCCGGCCACAATCTGATATGGCTCGACAGCTTTGCTCACCACAGCATTCGCCCCGATCACCGCACCCGTCCCAATGCTCACACCGGGCAGGATCACAGCCCCGTGCCCGATCCATACATCATGGCCGATAACCACCCGCTTTGCCCGCCTCCGTTCGCGAAAATCATTGTCCAGCCCGTGAAAGCGGAAATATTCGTTCGTACGGTAGGTCACCTTGTGCATGGTAACCCGCTCCATCGGATGCTCCAGCGCGTTGATCCGCACATTTGCCGCCACCGAGCAGAATTTGCCAATATCCGAATAAATCGCCTCGCCATTGCGCTCAAAATAGGTGAAGTCTCCAGCGCTCACCTCGCGCAGCACCACCCGTTCACCAATCTCGCAATAACGACCCAACTTGCAGCCCTTCAGCTGCGCCGTCGAGTGAATGCGGGGTTGATCAGTCTTGCGTTGAGAAATTTCATCCATGGCAATTCCGTAAATCGGCGCGCGTTCAATGGCAACAGATTGAAAACAGGGGATGCAAATCAGGATGCATTGTTCTAAATATCGCTCATGACAATTTCTTCGTTTCCGATTCAAAGACGCCATTGGGTTTGGGCATCCATTGCTCTGATAGCGGCCGTTGCTTGCGGAGCCGCCTTCGCTGCGTGGATCAACAATGGCCCGCAAATCCTTTTGACACTCGGCTCAAACGCCCTCGCCTGGTGCTTTTGAGAAACCGGACACCATCATAATGCAACGCACCATCCGCATCATCTTCGCCACATTGTTCGTCCTGATCGCTGCCTCCGTCGGCTGGGTCACATACACATGGCTTGACCGCAGCAACGACGAAGCCCCCTATGGCGCACCGTTTCACATGACCGACATGAACGGCCAGCCAATCAGTGAAGCAGCTTTCGCCGGCCACCCGTCGGTCGTGTTTTTCGGTTTCACCCATTGCCCGGAAGTCTGCCCGACAACACTTTTCGACATGAAGGGCTGGTTCGATAAACTCGGCGATGATGGCAAGGACATAAAGGGGTTCTTCATCTCCGTTGATCCAGCTAGAGACACGCCGCAGCTTCTCAAGGACTATATTTCCAACGTCACAGACCGCGTCACCGGCATCACGGGTACAGAAGATTCGCTGGCCGCACTCGCCAGAGCATGGGGCGTCTACTACAAAAAAGTCGATACTTCCGGCGGTGACTACACCATGGACCACACGGCACTGGTATTCCTTCTGGATTCCAAAGCCCGTTTCCACGGCACTATTGCCTACGGCGAAAATCCCGATACCGCGCTTGCCAAGATGAAGCGCCTCTCCAAGCTCTGAAGCTTCAAGGTATAGTTCACATGTCACAATCCAGATTTTTCCTGTCCGCCGGGCGGCTCGAAGCCGAACGCATTTTCCGTCTCGTCGAACAGGCATTTGACGATGACGGTTTCCCCGTCTCGATCCTTGAAGTCGATGAAGACAAGGACATTCACGAAGTTTCGCTTTACATCGAAACCGACGACACAGATGAAATCCGCGCCCGCCTCCAGCAAGCGCTCGGCTCGGATTTCTTCGGCCTGACCCTCGGTCTGGAAGATTTGCCGGATATTGACTGGGTCACCCACGCGCTCGATTTGCTGCCGCCTGTCCGCGCCGGGCGCTTCGTCGTCCACGGCTCCCACGATCGCGGCAGCGCCCGGTCCGGCGAAATCGCCATCGAGATTGACGCAGCTCAGGCCTTCGGCACCGGCCACCACGGCACCACCGCCGGGTGCCTCGAAATGATCACTGAAGTCGTGCGCAATTGCAAACCGCAGAGCGCATTGGATCTTGGCACCGGCTCGGGCGTCCTTGCCATCGCCGTCGCCCATCTCGCCCACATACCCGTACTCGCCACCGACATTGATCCCGTTGCCACCCGCGTCGCCCGCGATAATGTCAAGCTGAACAAGGCCGCCGCATGGGTCGATTGTGAAACCGCCACCGGTTTTCACCGCGCCGAAATCCGCCAAGCCGCACCGTTTGACCTGATCGTCGCAAACATTCTAGCACGCCCGCTGATGCAACTCGCCCCGCAAATGGCCCGCCACCTTTCGCGCGGCGGCGACATCATCCTCTCCGGAATCCTCGCGTCCCAGCGGGACCGCGTCCTCGCCGCCTATCGATCCCAAGCACTCTACCACCGCAAAACCTTCTGGCGGAATGGCTGGGTGACACTGCATTTGTCCTAAAGCATTTCCAGGTTTGATGGAGCATCAAACACTTAAGGAAAACGCGACAAAACAGATAGTTAGAGCCGTTTAGTGATTCAAGAAACGATGAACCGCTCTAACATCACCGGACCCATCCCGTCGCCAAAGCGCTCGCCCAATCTGCGCGCCCGTTGTCAGCCGCAAGCCTTGCCATCGAAATGTGGTCATAGGGCACGAGCTTGAATGTCACCTGCCAGCCCCGCAAGTGTTTTTCGGCAATGGCATACGACGCATGCACATTGCCCGCCTGCATCAGATGGTAAACCGGCTGGTCATGCTGATAAGCCGGCAGGCCGACACTTCCCGGATTGACGATCAGGCGCCCGTCACGAAGACGCGCACAGCGCGGAATGTGCGTATGTCCGCATAGGATCAAAGGAAAGTCCTGCCCGCCGGCAAGCGCCTCAATCGCTTCAATTGACGCCATGCCCGTCAGACCATCCGCAGTCACATGCTCCAGCCAATAAGTCTCGTCGCTGCCCGGCGCGCCGTGCCAAAGCAGCACCTCGCCGCGTATGACAAGACTGGCCGGAAGCGCCTTCAGCCAGTCAATGTGACGCGGTTCCAATTCGTCATATGCCGCACCGTCCGACAGGCCCATCTGACCTCTCGACTTGGTGCAAAGGTAGCGATCATGATTACCGCACACGGTTGGAAATTTCTGTGCCAGAAAATAATCCGCACATTTCCTCGCCTCGAGCGGCCCGCTGAACACATCGCCCAGATTGACAATTTCGGTAATGTCCTCCCTCGCAATATCGGCGATCACCGCCTGCAATGCCTCAAAATTTCCGTGCACATCCGAGATTACAGCGATCCGCATCGA